>CAYOLB010000001.1:0-3101 GCA_964404675.1 uncultured Atribacterota bacterium
ATTGTTGTGGTATTTACCAGTTTGATTCTGAGTGCTTGCACACCAAGCCCGGCTGAAATTATTGAAGAAGCAGATATTCCTGAGGATATTGAGGTTGAACCTGGTGTTGAAGAGGAAGCACTAGTAGTAGAAGGCCCGTCTGATGATTATGCTACCTGGGAGTCAATAGGAATACCAGATGAATTTCTCGAATATACAGACGGAGATATTCTTGTTGATTCCGCCTATAGCGATGACCTTCCACTTTTTTTTGTCCAAATTGATAACTCAAGCGTTGAAGCCATTGAACAATATGTAGATAATGCACTATCACAAGGGTATACTTTGATATGGGAAAGAGATACACAGACTGAAGCAGATCTGAGCTGGCTTATAAATCTGGAAACAGATGAGGCATATTTTGGGATCCAACTCGATTACTATGAAGAAGAAAATTACATCATTATGATCCTGATGAAGGATGAAAAATAAATTGGTGAAAATAGCATTATTTAGGTTATAACTGCCCTCAAAGTTATTTCAATTGAAATTGGTTGTGGTGTAAAAGATAAAGGACTTAAGTAATAAGAGATCTTTACAACCCGATATGGAATGAAGGGGATCACCCGCAGCAGATCTTCGTGACAGACGATGAATTTAACACAATGGCTCTGGGAATAAGAGAAATTGCTATTGAAGATCTTATATTTATAGTTGAAACCTTTACTTTTAAAAATCAAAGGAGAAAATTGTAATATCAGGGATAAGAAAATAAGTTATATCTCCGGTGATAATAATTTAAAAATCCTTAAGGAGAGTATTTTGAGAAAATTAATTATACTGGCAGTATTTGCTGTATTGTTTTTTTTATTCGGATGCTCATCCGGAGAAAACACAATTCAAAAAGCCGAGGAGGCAATAACAGCCCTGGATTATGATCAGGCAGCTCTTTATGCCAAGCAGGCTCGCCAGTCCCCGGAAAAACAGAAAGCCAGGATTATACTTTCTTATATCAAATATGGCGATAATATGCTACATGCCGCGTTCTGGGAAGAAGATATTGAAGCACTGCAGTATCTGGCTGGCATAATTCATGATATAAATAAAAGAGATGAGAGATTTGATGCACCGGTGCTGGTACTTGCAGCGGCATGGGGCCATGCCGATATGATTATAATCCTTCTTGAAGCGGGCGCAGATCCCAACTATGGAACAGATAAAGACGGTTATACAGCCCTGATGTGGGCTGCTAAAAACTTTGATGAACAGCTTGAAATGACCCGTGCTCTTCTTGAAGCGGGTGCAGAAGTAAATGTCAGATCTAATTATGGAGAGACACCTCTTTCAATAGCTGAAGAATACCAGAACCCAAATATTGTCGCTCTGCTCAGAGAATACGATGCGGTAGAATAAATTTTTTTATGCAGCAAATTTAATGCTTACCGGTGCTACCCTTACAGAAACAGTAAAAATTATCCAATCTGCAAAGCATATTACACAGAAATCTGCTTGTAATTCGTCTAATATTCGGCTATAATTCGACTATAGTGTTTAAACCTATTTATGAAATAACAAATAAATTACTATTCAATATTAAAAAGATTGGCACCATAGTTTTTGAGCTCAATAATAAAAGATTTCCTGAAATTGTTTTATACGAACTCGAAAGAAGTGCAAGAGAAATCTCAGCTCATGCATCAACCAGCATAGAAGGTAATCCATTGCCGCTAACTGATGTTAAACAAATTCTTAAAACCAAACCGGAGTACTTAAGAGACAGCGAACAGGAAGTGATAAACTATAATGAAGCCTTATTTTATTTTAATAAAGAAATTGATTCCGTAAAATTTAATCAAAAACTTATTCTTTCTATTCATAAGAAAGTAGTCTATAAATTAGTTCCCGAATGCCAGCTTGGAAAAATAAGATCAGAACCTGTTTTTGTAAATAATCCCAGAACAGGCGATACTATATACTGGCCACCTGATCATAAAGATGTAAAAGTACTGGTCAATGATCTTGTAGATTTTGTAAATAAAAATAGAGGGAAAATAGATCCGCTTATAATTGCCGGTATTTTCCATAAACAGTTTGTGATTATACACCCATTCATGGATGGAAACGGCAGGACAGCCAGGCTATTAACAAAAACAATTCTTGCAGATATGGGTCTTAATACTTTTAATCTCTTTAGTTTTGAAAATTATTATAATAGAAATGTTACCAGGTATTTTAATAATGTCGGTGTTTTGGGAAACTACTACGATTTGACAGAATCTATTAATTATACCAGTTGGCTTGAATATTTTACTGATGGAATTATAGATGAATTTTTAAGAGTAAAAAAAATCCTCTCAGAAGTTTCTATTAGTCCAAAAACAGAACTTATGGATTATCATATAAAAATACTTGAATTTATTGAAAAAAAAAGTTTTATCAGGGACAAAGATTATTCAAAGCTCACAGAGCGAGCAAAAGCAACCAGAAGTCTTGACTTCAAGCAACTTATGGATATGGGTTTAATAGAAAGAAAAGGAAAAGGCAGGTCAACGTATTATCAGCTAAAAACAAAATAATCTTGTCGTGGCTACCTATTGCTCTAAGGGGAGCAGAGATTCTTATAAACCAGACTATAGAAAAGGATTATAAATATTTCAATAGTCAACTAATTCTAAAAGAAAGGTTCAAAACAATTAAATCAAAAAGGTAAACCCAGGTTTACCTTTTTGTTATGGGGTATCATTTTATTTCTATGGTCACTGGCAGAATTAATAATAAATGGGCCCAACCAAATATTTTCTATAATTATAGCTTTTTCTCAGCAGGGCAGATCATATTTTGGGGTTTTTATTTATACTATCTTAAAAAATATAGTGGATAATATAAAAAATAACATTCGAAAGCTTAGAAAAATACATAATTTAACCCAGGAAGAGCTTGCAGGTAAAGCTAACGTTTCCAGACAAACAATAATTGCTATCGAAAAAGAAAAATATGACCCTTCTTTAAAACTGGCTTTAAAAATAGCCAGGATATTAAGAAAGCCTGTAGAAAATATTTTTTACACTGGATGATAATTAAAACATAAATAGTATATAAATTATTCTTCATATAAATACATT
>CAYOLB010000002.1:0-5961 GCA_964404675.1 uncultured Atribacterota bacterium
TTAGGTTAAAGATATGTATGAAGTTGTAGTAGCAATTAATGTAGGTATTTTTATTATATTAGCACTCAGTGTAAATATTATCACTGGTTATATAGGTCAACCTACCTTAGGGCACGCCGCTTTCTTTGGTATTGGTGCTTATGCTTCAGCTATACTTACCGGAAGATATGGGGTGCCTTTTTTATTAGCCCTTCCTTTATCCAGTCTAATATCAGGTTTTATCGGTACACTTTTAGGACTTGCCAGTTTAAGAGTTAGAGATGATTTTTTAGCTATTACAACTATAGGAATTAATTTTGTTGTGGTGGCAATTTTTCAATATGTCCCTTATTTTGGAGCGTCTTTTGGCTTATCTGTTTCCCCAGCTTATATTTTTGGAATAAAAATGAACTATATTGGTTATTTAATTCTAACAATAATTTTAATTATTTTAATCATTCTTTTCTTAAGAAAACTAGAGAAATCCTGGTTTGGTTTAGCCATGGGGGGGATCAGAAATGATGAGGGAGCAGCTGAATCAATAGGTATAGATATTAAAAAGTATAAAATTATAGCTTTCATATTAGGTACTGCTATTACTGGGATAGCAGGATGTCTTTATGCTCATTATATGACTTTTATTTCTTCAGTGGATTTCGCTTTTTTAACTTCTATCACTATTTTATCGATGGCCATGGTGGGTGGTTCAGGAACTATAAGAGGTCCTATTGTTGGAGCAGTATTTCTCGGTCTTGCTCCTGAAGTATTTAGATTTGCCATGGATTATAGAATGTTAATCTATGGTGCTTTATTAGTATTTACGATGAGATTTCAACCAGAAGGACTTTTGGGAGAGAGAAGTTATTTATGGACCCATATAAGTAAATTATTTAAAGGAAACAAAAAGATGAAAGAAATAGGAAGTGGTTTATAGAGTGGCAATTCTTAAAATTGAAAAGTTAAAAAAATATTTCGGTGGCGTTAAAGCGGTTAACGGGGTCAGTGTAGAGGTAAAAGAAGGAGAAATACTTGGAGTTATTGGCCCGAATGGAGCTGGGAAAACTACCTTTTTCAATACTGTATGTGGAGTTTATCGTCCTGATGGAGGGAAAATTATTTTACAGAATAGAGAAATACAAGGGTTAACCCCTTTTCAGATTGCCAGGTTGGGTATTGGTAGAACTTTTCAGATAGTAAAACCCTTTGCTGATATGACTGTTTTAGATAATATAATATCAGCAATTGGAATTAATAGATATAAAAGTATATGGAAATCTTTTGGGAATTGCCGGGTAAGTGAAACTGTTTCTAAGGCTAAAAAGCTTCTTGAAATGGTTGAATTGGGAGAATTTGAAAATGAGAAAGCAGGAGCTCTAAGTTTAGGATATATTAAAAGATTGGAAATTGCCAGAGTCCTGGGGATAGAGCCTAAAATTGTCATGCTTGACGAACCCTGTGCAGGATTAAGTCATGATGCCATAGAGGATTTTATCCAATTGTTAAAAAAATTAACCACTGAAGGACTTACTATTATGATGGTTGAACATAATATGCCTACTGCTATGGCTTTATGTGACCGGATGATAGTTTTAGATTATGGAGAAAAGATTGCGGAGGGAAAGCCTAAAGAAATTCAGGGAAATGAAAAAGTAATCGAGGCATACCTGGGTAAGGAAGATGAAAATGCTTAAATTAGAAGACATTGATGTATACTACGAAGAATCCCGAGCAATCAGCGAGGTATCTATCTCTGTTAAGAAGGGTGAATTTGTAACAATTATTGGTGCAAACGGAGCAGGGAAAACTACCATTATGAAAGCAATAATGGGATTAATTGGAATCAAAAAGGGTAAAATATATTTTGAAGGTGATGAATTAACCAATAAACCGCCCTGGATTCGAGCGGAGATGGGTATTGGTTATATTCCGGAAGGAAGAAGGGTTTTTCCCGATCTTACTGTAGTTGAAAATTTAAAAGTTGGTGCATATACCATAAAAAGTAAAAAAGTTTTAACTCAGAATTTAGAGAAAGTTTTTACCCTTTTCCCGAGACTTAAAGAGAGAGAAACACAATTAGCTAGAAGTATGAGCGGAGGAGAACAACAGATGCTGGCGATTGGTAGGGCTATTATGCTAAATCCCAAACTTCTTCTAATTGATGAAATAAGTATGGGGCTTATGCCCATTTTAGTGAATGCTGTATTTGTTGCAATTAAAAAGATGCACGAAGAGGGAATTACTATTCTTTTAGTAGAGCAAAATGCTAAAAAGGCCCTTACCAATGCAGATAGAGGTTATGTATTAGAAACCGGTCGTATCGTTTTAGAAGACAGGGCGGATATTCTTAAACAAAAAGATGAAATTAAAAAAGCTTATCTTGGAGGATAGTATTTTTATTTATCTTTGTTTACTATAATAATTATATTGAGCATTAAATGATATTGAAAGAGGTGGTCATGATGCAAATAAACTTAGATATTTCCAAAGCAATGGTTATTAAATTGGATGATAAATTACCAGAAATGTCTGAATTTAAAGAAGGAGTAAGGAGAGCACCCAAGAGAGAACTTGTTCTAAATAAAGAAGAGATTGGATTAGCATTAAAGAATGCATTGAGATATATTCCGGAAAAATGGCATGAAAAATTAGCACCCGAATTTTTAAATGAACTCTTAGATGAAGGAAGAATTTACGGATATCGCTTTAGACCTAAGGGAAACATTTATGGGAAACCGGTGAACGAATATCAAGGGAATTGTCTTGCAGGAAAAGCGATGCAAGTTATGATAGACAATAATTTGAACTTTGATGTTGCTTTATACCCATATGAATTAACTACTTATGGTGAAACAGGACAGGTCTGTCAAAATTGGATGCAATACCGACTCATTAAGAAATATTTAGAAGTATTGACGGAGAATCAAACGCTGGTAGTTGAATCAGGTCATCCCCTTGGATTATTTGAATCATCACCCGATGCCCCTCGCGCGATATTAACAAATGGCTTATTGGTTGGCCAATATGACAATCAGGAAGATTGGCACAAAGCGATATCGTTGGGTGTAACAAATTACGGACAAATGACTGCTGGTGGATGGATGTATATTGGACCCCAGGGTATAGTCCATGGTACTTACAATACTTTATTGAATGCTGGCAGGTTAAAATTTAATATAGCTGACGAAAGTGATCTTAGTGGATATTTATTTGTAAGTTCGGGATTAGGCGGTATGAGCGGAGCACAGGGTAAAGCAGTAGATATTGCCAATGGGGTTGGAATTATTGCTGAAGTAGATTATTCCAGAATTCAGACTAGATTTGACCAGGGTTGGATCAAGAAAATAGCGAAAGACCCGGCTGAAGCCTTTAATCTGGCACAAGAATATATGAACAAGAAAGACAGTATCTCTATAGGCTTTTATGGAAATATTGTTGATTTACTTGAATACGCAGTAAAGAAAGAAATAAAAATTCATTTATTGTCAGATCAAACCTCCTGCCACGTTCCCTATGAAGGGGGTTATTGTCCTCAAGGATTGACTTTTGAAGAACGAACACAGATTCTTAGAACAGATAAAGCAAAATTTATCAAATTAGTAAATCAATCATTAACTCATCATTTTGAATTAATTAAAACTCTTGTTGACAGAGGTACCTATTTCTTTGACTATGGAAATAGTTTTATAAAGGCAATTTTTGATGCCGGAGTTAAAGAGATCTGTAAAAATAGGGAAAATCCTAATGATGGTTTTATTTTTCCTTCTTATGTGGAAGATATTATGGGTCCACTTTTATTCGATTATGGATATGGGCCTTTTAGGTGGGTTTGCTTAAGTGGAAAACATGAAGATTTAATTAAGACTGATAAAGCAGCCATGGATTGCATTAATCCTAATCGAAGGTTTCAAGATAGAGATAATTACTTCTGGATCAAGGATGCTGACAAGAATCAATTAGTAGTAGGAACCCAGGCGAGAATTTTATATCAGGATGCAGTAGGAAGAATTAACATTGCCCTTAAATTTAATGAAATGGTTAGAAATGGAGAAATTGGTCCTATTATGTTAGGTAGAGATCATCATGATCCGGGTGGCACAGATTCCCCCTTCAGAGAAACTGCCAATATTAAAGATGGTAGCAATGTTACTGCTGATATGGCTACTCAGTGTTTTGCGGGGAATGTTGCCAGGGGAATGACTATGGTTACTTTACACAATGGTGGCGGAGTTGGAATTGGCAAAGCTATAAACGGTGGTTTTGGTTTAGTGCTGGATGGTAGCGAGAAAGTAGATACTATCATAAAAAAAGCAATATCATGGGATGTTTTAGGGGGCGTTGCCAGGCGTTCCTGGGCAAGAAATGAAAATGCTATGGAAACTGCTATAAATCACAATAAAGAAAATAAAGCAGGTGATCATATTACTATTCCTTATTTAGTCGATGAAGATTTGATTAAAAAATTAGTAGATTAGATTGTGAAAATATTTCTAGAAAGGGCAAACTGCTAAAATGGAAAAGAAGAAACGAATCGTTGAATGTGTCCCTAATTTTAGTGAAGGCAAAGATTTAACAAAGATAGAAAAAATAGTAAAACCTTTTAAGAATAAAGAGGGTGTAAAATTATTAGGATACGAAAGAGATGCAGATTATAATCGTTTAGTCGTAACAGTTATTGGAGAACCTGAACCTTTAAAAGAAGCGATTATAGAAGCCATGGGTGTAGCTATAGAGGAAATTGACATGAGAAAACATAAAGGACAGCATCCTCGAATGGGGGCTATTGATGTCGCACCCTTTATACCCATCAAGAATTTTAATATGGAAGAAGCAATATCACTTTCCAAAGAAGTAGCGAAGATAGCCTCCGAAAAGTATCAATTACCAATATTTTTATATGAAAAGTCCGCAACTTCACCCCAAAGAGAGAATCTTTCTGAAATTCGAAAAGGTGAATTTGAAGGGATGGCTGAAAAAATCAAAAAACCGGAATGGGAACCAGATTATGGCCCTATTGAAATCCACCCTACTGCCGGAGTGACTGCTATTGGTGTAAGAGCACCATTAATAGCATACAATATAAATCTTGGCACTGATAACTTAGAGATAGCTAATCATATTGCTAGAAGTATCAGAAATAAAAATGGTGGGTTGAGATATTGTAAGGCAATGGGAGTTGAATTAAAGGAAAGGGGAATTGTTCAAGTATCAATTAATATGACAGATTATATCAAAACTCCTCTTTACCGGGCTTTTGAATTGGTAAGAGTGGAAGCCAAGAGATACGGAGTAAATATTATTGGAAGTGAGATAATCGGTTTTGCCCCTATGGAAGCCTTGGTAGATTCAGCAGTCTATTATTTGGGCTTAGAGAGATTTTCCACCGAGCAGATTTTAGAAGTAAGGATGACAGAATAAAATGTTAGATAAAGGGAATCTATTCATAAAAAACTCATCTGAAATAGTGACCTGTAGTGGTTTTAAGGCTAAAAAAGGTAAAGAGATGTCTGATTTAAATATAATTCCTAATGGCGGATTAATTATTGAGAATGGAATTATTAAAGCAGTAGATGATACACGAAAAATATCAGAAAATTTTAAGGAAGAAAATTATCAGGTCATTGATGCCTCTGGTAAATCGGTTTTACCGGGATTTGTTGATTCTCATACTCATTTAGTATTTGGTGGATATCGGGCTGAAGAATTTTGTTGGAGATTAAATGGAACCAGTTATATGGATATTATGCAAAGAGGAGGAGGCATTCTAAGCACTGTCAAGGCCACCCGAGCGGCTTCGAAAGAAGAATTGTACCATGAAGGACTGAAAAGATTGGATTCTATGCTTTCTTTCGGGGTTACTACGGTGGAAGGTAAAAGTGGATACGGGCTTGATTGTGAAACCGAGATAAAACAATTAGAGGTTATGGAAAAATTAGACAATGCTCATCCTATCAGCATCGTAAAAACTTTTTTAGGAGCCCATGC
>CAYOLB010000003.1:0-3487 GCA_964404675.1 uncultured Atribacterota bacterium
TGATGTTATTAGGTTAGGAGGAGAATATTTCACTGCAACTCAATTCTATAACAAAATGGCTGAATATCCTCTCATTACCTTTAACTTCATTTTAGGTTCCTGTCATAGTGGTAGTTTTGTTAATGATTTCTGGAATCTGGACAATGTTTCTGTCATTACTACAGCATGTGCAGATGACGAAGGAGCTGCTCCTGATTGGGATTATTCAGGAAGTTATTCAGATACTAATCCTACTGATGTAGGCAGTGAATGGACAAGTTCACTTATTGAGGCGATGAAATTGATTGTCAACAATTCTGATAGAATGGGTACAATTCAGAATATAGCCAGTAATTATGATGTGCCGGTAACTTCAGTATTAATCTGTGAAGCCAGCTTTGGAGCGGTAGGTGTTAATCCAGGGCTTGGATTGTCCACTGATTATGATTTTACTCATTTGCTTGGTAATACTTCACCTCGTCATTTCTGTAGTTGGGAAACTTTATTTTAATAGTAATATATTTGTGAACCAGCTAAAATTACTAGCCCTTCAGCTCCTTCGCTGAAGGGCTTTTTTGTATTCCATTTTGCCTTATTTATAGTATAATGTTAGTTATATAATCTAAAATCTACTTAATATTGAATTCAATGAATTGCTGAATGATTTAATATGAGTTAAATTAGATAATTTTTTTTATTTTTGGAGGGCATTTAAAATAAAAAGAACTTTTTTTAAGAGACAATTTATCTTATTCTTAATTTTAATATTTTCATTAATAGCAATATTATGTTTTTGCTCTACTATTCTTGCTCAACAGGATCGCAGTTTTCAGATTACCGATTATCAGGCTCAAGCAGAGATATTGGAAAATGGAGATGCCCGGGTAAATGAAATATTTACCTATGAATTTAGCGGAAATTTTAATGGTATTATCCGGAGCATTGGGCTTACCGGTTCTGATGGATTGGAATATTTCAGGGCATCACAGTATCTTCCCCAAAAGAAGATATTAGAGACAACTCGTGAGCTGGATGGTAATATGGTTACCTATCGTATTTATGACCAGTCTTCTAATGAAAGAAAGTCTTTTTTGCTTGAGTATCAGTTGAAGAATGTAGTCACAAGATATAACGATATTGCCGAGTTTTACTGGAAGTTTTTTGATCAGAGTAATAGCTCGCCGATTCAACGGGTGCAGATCGAAATATCTTTTCTGGGGCAGACATTTAATACCGAGGATCTAAAGGTGTTTGGACATGGTCCGTCACAGGGTCAGGTATCTATCTTAGACAAAGATGTTGTTTTGTACGAGGTAGAGAGTTTATCGGCAAATGAGATGGTGGAGGCAAGGGTTCTATTCCCTACCAGTTTTGTTCCTGATGCCGGCAAGATAGTCAATAAAGATCAATATGCTCAGATTATGCAGGAAGAATTAGTATGGGCAAGACGGTCAGACAGGGAAAATTTATTTGTCATTTTCGGTTTGTTGCTGATACCGGTTATTATTGTGCTGAATATAATTATGGCTATTCGGTTATATTTTAAATATGACCGGGAACTAAAACCGGAAATGGAGCTGGATTATTATCGGGAATTACCTGCAGATATTACACCAGCGGTTATGAGTCATTTAATGAGTATTCAAGGAGCGACAACCAAAGATATTATGGCTACTCTTATGGATTTAGCCCGAAAGAAATATCTCCAGATTGAAGAAACAACTAGCGGAGGATGGATAAAAAAGAAGGACTACAGGTTTATCCTTTTAAACAAAGATACTGCTTCCTTGAAACAGCATGAAGTCAATTTGATTAACTGGTTCTTTTATAGTATTGGGGATGGTAAATCTGTCACCTTAAAAGAGATTGAAAATTATTCTAAGGCGAGCCGAACCCAAAGCTCCTTTAGGCATCAATATCAGCAATGGCAAAAGGCAGTGAAAAAGGAATTTCAGAAATATAATTATTTTGGCAGATCCAAAGAAGGATTAAAGGTGGCTTTTAAAACAGTTGTCCTGGAAATTATTGTATTATTAGTATTGGTATTAGGGGCAATTTTATTGCGAGTAACCTGGTTGGTATTAATTCCGTTATTATTGGCAATCGTTTTTACCGGGGTAGGGTTAGTAATCTATGGTGGAGTCATTAGAAAAAAGACCCAGGAAGGCGTCAATGAACACGAAAAGTGGTCTGCATTTAAGAGATTCTTGTTGCATTTCAGTAATATGCAGGATTACGAGATACCTTCTCTGGTAATCTGGGAACATTACCTGGTTTATGCGATTTCTTTAGGAATAGCTGAAAAAGTTATTTCAAAGTTACGGGTAGCACTGGCTGACCAGAATATTAATATGGGAAATTCAGCCTTGCTTTATAATATGACTGATAGAAGTGGACAGTTAAATGCATCTATGTTCCGCTCTTTTGATAAAGCTTTTAGCAGTTCAATGGTAAGAACAAGCCCCTCCAAGGGTTCGGGGGGAGGATTCTCTTCCGGTGGGGGCCGAGGCGGCGGTGGTGGAGGTTCCGGCGCTTTTTAATAGTAAAAAATTAGGTATTTAAATAGGTATTTGTATATGAATAATATTTTAGAATAATAAGGAGTAAACATATGAGTTTTATATTAATTTTTGTAGTGCTTATTGCTCTTTGGGCAGTTGTTACGTATAACCGGCTAATTGTATTAAGAAGTAGAGTCGATAATGCCTGGGCTCAAATTGATGTTCAGTTAAAAAGAAGATTTGACCTGATTCCTAACCTGGTGAATACAGTTAAGGGATATGCCCAGCATGAAAAAGAAACATTGGAGAAGGTAACTGAATCCAGAACAAAGTACCTCTCAGCAAACACTCCGGATGAAAAACTGCAAGCGAACTCGGAATTAGCAGGGGCTTTAAGCCGGCTTTTTGCTGTAGCAGAGAGTTATCCTGACCTGAAGGCAAGTACAAATTTTCTTGATTTGCAAAATCAACTAAAGGATACAGAAGACAAGATTGGTTTTTCCCGACAGTTTTATAATGATACTGCCATGAAATATAATATTGATATTGTTAAAGTTCCTGCTTCCATTATTGCCAACCTTTTGGGTTTTAAAAGCCGTCCTTATTTTGAAGCCGAAGGAGAAGCTCGGGAGAATGTGGAGGTTAAATTTTAGTATTTTCGATTAGTTATTATTAAATGATATTTTGTATTGATTAATATTGACACCATATACATAATATGGTTAAATAAATTTAAATAAATGTGTTGTAGAAGTAGTTATGTACTTTTATTTAGATAATAAAAAACCTAAGCCTATAGTTGAACAGAGTAATAATCTATTTTTTAGAATGAATAGATCATTACTCTGTTTTTTTTATTTTACTTTTATTATCTTAATACTGTCTTTTATATTCCCAACAGGTATTCAAGCTAAGGAAAATCCTAAATTTTTAATTATTCATTTAGATGCCTTATCTGCACCTAATTTTTACCAGTATATGGAAGAAGGCCATTTTCCAAATTTAAA
>CAYOLB010000004.1:0-7219 GCA_964404675.1 uncultured Atribacterota bacterium
AAAAGGCTTCATTCTTTCTTATATAAAAACTAATGATTTTTTTTATTATAATATAAAATTATTTTCCTGTCCCACATTTCTACATCAAACTTAATTTATATTCTTATAAAAACAGCCAAAAAATATCTTGGACTTCCCATTGGGTTATAGACTGATTTGGTCTTTTCATATGACCTGAATATTTTATTTCTTATGTTTGCTCATTCTTTCTGGTAAAAGGCCATGGCAGTGTTGTCAAACACTGATAAGGAAAAAGCTGAGTACAAGTATCATTACAAAAGCAATACCTAGTACCCCCAGTGTTATACCGGTAATATCGAAACCCCTTCCTTTTACACTTGACCTGCTCCCCTGGATTCTATATAAATCAACGGCCCCACAAACAATAGCTGTAACACCCAAAACACTACCAATCCACAAGAATACCATCTGAAGAATCTGTATATCTATGCGCAAGTTCGGGCTTACCCAGTACAGGGTAACAGATAGTATCCCTGTAATGAGCAAAAAGGAAAGTATTCCGCTTACAACTGATGCAATGGAAAGCCCGCTATGCCTTTCCGAGCTGGAACTCATAATTGCCTCCTTTATAAAATATGAAATAATTACAATATAGAAGATCCCTATAACCGCTAGTACTGCTATGATATCAGCAACCTCTTTCCATCTTTGATTAAGTATTACCATTCTATAGATCAGGTTTAGCCATATCAGTAAACTTAAAATATGAAAGCTTATTGTTCCTATTCGGTTATAAACTGCATTTATTCTTTCATCTGTCTTAAATAGTCTTTTTTTCATTATTCTCATCTCCTATCCAAAATAACTCGTCAAGTCCCTTGCCCAATACTTTTGACATAGCCAGACATAGTCTTAGGGAAGGATTGTATCTACCTGCCTCAATAAGTCCTATGGTCTGTCTTGTTACCCCAACAAGATCTGCCAGTTGTTCCTGTGTAAGATCCGTTTCTACTCTGGACAGTTTTAATTTATTTTTTATTATTATTTCTTCCATTGTTTCTTGTTTACATAATTTTAAGTCAAATTGTAATATATATATAAATCTTAATGTCAAGTATATATTTCATTAAGAATAATATATTTTGCATTATCTACTCGTCCCATTTAAGTATAGATCAAACATAAGTATAAGGCCGATAAAGATTTAAAGCATAACAACTACAAAAATACCATCTTGAAAAATATGGTCTAGAGGTTTTGAACCTTATAATTTGAGATCTATCATTTTGGGTGGTTCAATATTACTATTGGGGTGATTATCCCTATATTGGATATTATTATAGCCAGGTGGGATATAAAAGCATGAGTTTATCATCTGATTTTATTTCTTTTTTCATGTCTGTTCTTGTTTTTGATATTCAACAGATGCTACCTAAAAATATTACAGGCTACCAATTATTTCAATTTGATTGAAATTTTAATAACTACAATATTCCTAATTGATTGCTTGCTGATGGAGACAAAGAAGCGCCGCAATGGTCTCAATTTATTGATTTTCATGGACTTGTCTTATGTGGGAGGCCATAGCGTACGGAGTTGATAGAACCAGATTATTGATTTTAAGTGAGGATATTTTTATCCCTGAAATGGTTTTAGATATCCAAGAGATCTAATAAATAATTTTTAAATATTATGGTACAATTAAAGCAATAATAAAATTAAGATACTGATTGAGGTGATATTATGCTTGAACAGGTGCATAAACATATTATCTCAGAACTGCAGCAGGATACACGTACCGATATTATCTTTATAATTACAGCTATCTTACTGAATCTACTGGCTCTTGGAGTAAATTCAGCAACTGCAGAAAGCTCCCGTGAAGACACCAATCTACTTATTGTAATGTTTGTGATGGTAGCCCTTGTAATAGTAGTAAATATAATAGTAATTATTGGCCTACTGAAAGGAAAACAAACAAGGGGTAAACTGATTGGAGGCCTACTACAGATGTATAAAGACCAAAAAGTGGATAAATACTACGATGTATCACTTCTTACAAACTACAATACCAGATATAATCTCTTTATATCTGCAGTTGTTTTTATTGGGGCAATTGCCATTGCTATACCGTTTATTCTTAGATAGTAGAAAATTTTCTATTGGGATGTTTTGTCTGATTAAAAAAGATTCTAACTAATAAACTTAAATTATTAATTTCATACCTAATTTTTTACTATGCAATTAGTTATTGGTATGAACCCCAAAAACTGGAGACTTTGCTATCTTAGGTCACAACCAGATCACAGGATTTATTTTTAATAAATATATCCTCAAATTCCTCAGGCGGCAAGTAGCCGATTGAGGAATGAAGCCTCTTACTGTTATAAACATCTTCAATAAAATAAGGAATCCTGTCAATTACATCCTGGTAGGTCTCATATTCCCACAGGTATACCTCCTCTGATTTTAGGGTCTTAAAAAATGCCTCTATAAATGAATTGTCATAGGGGCATCCCTTTCTGGACATGGAGATCTTGATATTGTGTGATTTAAGAAGATTTATGTAATCATGGCTGCAGTACTGGATTCCTTTATCCGAATGATGGATAAGGTTATCAGTATTTCTTGCCCATATGGCCATCTTAAGTGCCTCTATTGTAAGCTCTGCTGCAAGGGTCCTACTCAGAGCATATCCCACAATCTTTCGGCTAAATGCGTCAATTAGAGCTGCCAGATATACAAAGCCGGTCAGTATCCTGATATAGGTAATATCAGCGCACCAGAGCTGGTCTGTGCGGTCCAGGACGAGATCTTTGGCAAGGTTAGGGTAAACCTTAAGATTATGATTTGAATCGGTTGTAGACACAAATCCGCGTCTCTTTCTACCCTGTATACCCATTTTCTTCATTATCTTTAGTACCTTTTTATGATTTACCACTATATCCTTTCTTTTAAGGGCTGCTGTTACCCTCCTGTAGCCATATGAAGGAAATTCTGTGGCAATCTCTTCTATGGCATCGGCAATATCTGCATCACGCTTTGCTTTTTTAATATCCTTCTTTGGCTTGTAGTAATATGTAGATTCTGGTATCTCCATTATCCTTATGGCCTCCTGTACTGATCCAAATTTGCCCCGGTTATAATGGATGAAGACTCTTTTTTGGCACTTGCTATGAATTCTTTCTCTTTTTTTAAAATGTAGTTTTCCATTGTAAGTTTTCCCACCATCTGTTCCAGCTCACAGACCTTTACTTTTAGCTTTCTTAGCTCTGTATCGGTCCTGCTGGTTCCGTGGAATTTTCCGTCAAGGTAATATCTTTTCCACCTGGATATCATGTTGGGGGCAATATCGTTTTCTTTTCCCAGGACAAGGGGGCTTTTACCAGAAAGAACAGCTTCTACCATCTCCATCTTGAACTCCTTGGAGTACTTCCTTCTATGGGCTAACATCTCTTTTAATCCTTTCTCTTTCTCCTCTTGATCTTCCTATTGTAGCCTATCTTAGAAATCTCTCCAACTGAAGGGGTTCACTCCCACATCTCTTTTAATCCTTTCTCTTTTCTCCTCCTGATCTTCCTATTGTAGCCTATCTTAGATATCTCTCCAACTAAAGGGGTTCACTCCCATTTAATACTAAAAAAAAATTGTTAAATAAGCCATTTAAAAATTATAAATAAGAAGGATTTAAAAAAAGAATCTGTTGCTACTTAATAATTCTAGTCTTGAAAAGCTTGATGCTATATCTTCTGGACTCATATATATGATTCAGTAATTAATAAGAATTTTTTCATACAGTTAACAGATAGATGCCATAAATTTTCACATTGTAATCTCGGATAGTATTTAGAATCTACTGGATAAAATCCTTGGCATTTATTATAATATGCCTATGAAAATATCCAAAGAAGATATAACAGGTAAAAAGCATAAAAAGATTATTAAAATATTTAAGACGCATAATGGCTATGCCAGGTCTAAAGATATTCTGGCTGAAGGTATTCATCCACGTGATATAAAAAGCATTCTGGATAAAGGGATAGTCATCAAAGTAAAAAATGGACTTTATAGGCTCTCAGATACACCAGTTATATCCAACCAGAGCTTTATTGATCTTGCTTGTGCTGTTCCGGAAGGAGTTATTTGTCTACTTTCAGCTCTCTCTTACTATGAAATGACTACTTTTAACCCTTCTATTATATCAATGGCAATTCACCGGAAGTCCTGGCGGCCTAAAATTGAATATCCGCCAGTTGAGTTCTACTATTTCTCTAAGAAACAATTTGAAGCAGGTATTGATAAAATAAATATCAGGGGTTATAAGATTAATATCTACTGCAGAGAGAAAACTATTTGTGATTGTTTCAGGTATCGCAATAAATTGGGAATTGACATAGCCAAGGAAGGTCTATCTGAATATCTTAGACGTAAAGACCGCAATCTGGAGAGACTGCTTGAATATGCTGAAATCTGCAGGGTTAAGAAACTGATGGAAATCTGGATAAACGCTATGATATAAAAATTAAGTAGAAATGGAAAAAGAAGTTAAAAATAAATCAGCTTCAGCAAGAGCAAAACTTATGAATATAGCAAGAGCTGGAGGTATAGATTTTGATATGTTACTGCTGCGATATTTTCAGGAAAGATTTCTATATCGCCTTTCAATTTCCAAGTTCTCTAATCATTTTGTGTTAAAAGGAGGACTTCTATTTATCTGTTTTAAGATGCCGAGTTCTCGTCCTACCAAAGACATTGATTTTCTTGCAGAACAGGTGAAAAATGATCATGACGATATCAAACATATTTTTAGAGATATTGCTAAGGTAACTTGTGATGATGGAGTTATATTTGATTCTTCATCCATAACCACCGAACGGATAAAAGAAGATGCTGATTATGAAGGAATACGACTTAAAATAGCAACAACTTTAGGTCAGGCAAGAAAAAGAATACAAATGGACATTGGCTTTGGAGATATAATAATTCCTAAAGCAAAAGTAATAAAATTTCCGACCTTACTAGAGGAAAAGCCACCAAAAGTTAGAGTTTATTCGATTGAAAGCATTATCTCGGAGAAGTTTGAGGCTATGGCTAAACTGGCTATGGCCAATAGTCGAATGAAAGATTTCTATGATGTATACTCTCTATCTCTTAGTAATAATTTTCAGGGTAATAGACTTAAGAAAGCAATTGAGGCTACTTTTCAGAGAAGAGAAACTCCCATACCCGACAATCCACTGGTTTTTCGGGAAGAATTTTATGAAAATAAAGAAAGGCAGAAGCAGTGGGCTGCTTTTCTCCGCAAATTGCGCCTTTATGATGTAAGTCAAGAATTTAAAGAAATAATGAGGAGAATTATTTATTTTCTTGAACCTGTAATAATCTCAATTAAAGATAGAACTAATATAGATAAATCATGGGATCCCATTTCAGGGTGTTGGAAGAAGTAACTTTTTATTCTATTCGGATTTTCTCTTTTATATAAAAATATTCACAGGGTATATTTTACATATTTACATAAATGCGTAAATAAGCTATCATTATTTTAGTTCAAAATAACTTAATATAAAAATTTGTACAGAAAGATTTTATTGAATAATAATAAAGGAATAGAAACAGATTATCTTCCAATAAAAAGGTGGCCAGAAGCAGAAAGACCCAGAGAAAAGCTTATAAAATATGGGAGTGAATATTTAAGTAACGGTGAGCTTCTGGCAATACTGCTGAGAACCGGAATTAAGAGTAAAAACAACAGCAAATCGGCACTTGACCTTGCAAAGGTGATGTTCTCAAGGTATGAATGCTTAAATGATTTATTTAATGTTTCGGCTTCAGAGCTTACTGAAATTAAGGGGATAGGACTAGCAAAGGCTTCCCAGGTACTGGCTGCGCTGGAGCTGGGAAGAAGAGCAGTCTCAGAAAAAAATGGTAACAATAAAATTTTTAGGTGCAGCGAAGAAGTTGCAAATTATTACATCCCCCTTCTTAAAGATTTAAAAAAGGAACAGTTTAGAGTACTTCTTCTGGATGTAAAAAATAAGGTTATAAAGGAAGTGCTGGTCTCACAGGGATCCCTGACTTCATCCTTAGCTCGCCCAGTGAAAACAATTTTCATTCAGAAAGAAAAGAGTATGATTTACCTGAATTAAACTTAAAATTTAAAAAGAAAATCAAAGTTATTTAAATATAAAAGCTCGGTATAATGCCGGGCTTTTTGCATTAGAAAAAGTTTCTAAACAGGAAGTCTAGTAATGAGCAGGGATAACTTAAGAGATGGCAGGGTAAAAAACTGGTTTTATCTAGAAAATGATCTACTGGACAGAGAAGATTTAACCATTTATGAAAAAATGATTTATATTGTTATTGCCAGATTTGTAGATAAGGAAGACAGGGCATTCCCAAGTGTTCCGACTATTGCGAAAAATGGCTCTATGTCTGAAAGACAAGTTCAAATGATTATAAACTCTCTTGTAAGAAAAGGCCTTATAAAAAAAGAATCAAGAATGGCAAAATGCAATAGGTAAAAGACTTCTAACTTATATACTTTATTATCTGTTGAGAAAAACCAATCCGTTAGTAATAATAAAAAAGATGTGGTGCATGGCATGCACCACCCTGGTGAACACTATGCACCACCCGTGGTGAACACTATGCACCCTAACAATACCGTTATTAAAAAAACCAATTTAAATAACGTCAATAGAGCCGGTGGAAAAGATGATGTTGAAAAATCTGTAGAGATAATAGAAGAGAAAAACGCAGAAGAAATGGAAGATATTAACGATATCAGGAGAAAAATAAAAGAATCATTAGAGGATAAGGGAAAATATAATCTTACAAATCCTGATAATTCTGTAAATGAAAGGGAGCTCCTAGAAAGTCATGCTCATCTAAAAGTAAGTTATTCTGAAAACAGTGAGGTAAAAAATAATCCTAGATTAAAAAGATATATATCCAAGAAAAAGGAAGAACTGGCAAGAGAAGTAGCAGAAGAGCTTAATGATGACCACAGTCTTGGAGCATTTCGTATGGTAGCATATAAGATACCAGAACAGAAGATAAGAATATTTTTAAGTATAATAAAGGATACCTACCTTACCGGTAAAATTAAAAAGAGCAGGGGGGCAATGTTCATTTCACTTGCTAAAGTATATGCTGTAAAAAATAATATAAATCTAGACTTCAAATAGTTTTTTATGAGATTTTAGGCAAAATAATTATGGTTGGCCTATTGATTATTGACTACAATTTGTATGTA
>CAYOLB010000005.1:0-3050 GCA_964404675.1 uncultured Atribacterota bacterium
CAAATGAAAAGATTATGAGGTTCGTTAAATTTGCTTTGGTTTTTTATTTTCTCTATCAATTTCTAATAACAAATCAAAGAAATGAGTCATGTTTTCTGTAATTTCTATGGCATCCTTTTTAGATAATTTCTTTGGGAAATAAGGTTGCCAGGTTTTGATTGTTTTCTGGATGAAGCTGTCCGAATATTCTATCATTTTTACCTTTTTTATTATAATTTTATGATATCTTTAAAGTAATTATAAATTATTTGAATTAAGTACATTATTTTTAGGAGGTGCGAAAGTGGAAGATGAAAACAAGGTAATAAAAGATCTGGAAGAAAAGGCGTATAAATTTTATAAAAATGGCGAATATTATATTTCTTATTTAATTCTATTTTCCCTACTAGAAGGATCTCTAGGAGACTTTTTAAAAATACCTCCTGAAATTGAAATAAGGTTTTATAATTTAATAGAGAAGTTAGGTAATTTTTTAGAAACATCACCTTATAAACAACCAGAGAATTCTGTAAATAGAACAATTGATAATTTACATCAATTAAGAAAGGTCAGGAATAATATTGTTCATTCTCTTTGGCAATATGGATACAAAGAATTAAATCAAAAAGCTAAGATACTAGCCAGAAAAGCATTTTTAACTTATATATTGAATGTAGAATATCTGGGAACATTTAATGAAGAATTTGAAGAAAGATGGTGTATAGAATATGGTGTTATGAGAGAAATAGAGGAATGGATGGAAAAGTAGGTATTTTATTATTTTTAGATTAATATACTAAAGTTTTCGGTATTTGCAAACTCACCTAAGGGGAAGAGTAAATATAAGACTGTTACACACATCCTGGTAACAGATCCTGGTAACAGAAATAATGTCTTGATTTTGTATTTGACTGAAAGGCTAATATCCCTATTCGATTATATTTATGTCAAATTGAGCTAATATTGATTCTAAATCAGAAGCCACCTCAGGTGCATTATTTTTTATAAACTTATACTCTTTGATGGCAAGTTCTTTGTTGCCACTGATATAATTTGCAGTAGCTGCATAGCAACCTGCTATATTAAAATGGGCGGGAATATTTTCAGGTGCAATACATAATATTTTCTTGTATGCTCTTATAGCATCTTTATTATTTATAATACAACGTATTTCCGCAGCCATATTTAGTAAATCAACTTTATCGCTTCTATCGCTTGATAACTCTGCGGCTTTTTCTAATTCCTTGATAGCTATTTTCCTGTTTCCCATTTGAGAATCAGCGTAGCTCATCGGTGAAGTTGAAATTTTATTCTCATTTTTTGAATTTTCTGGTGATTTTTCATTCGCAAACATTACCCATGATCCACCGGGAAATATTGAGTATTCTTGGTGTATCCTCAGTACATTTGAATAATGAATTCTTCCAAGACCACCATGAGCAAGTGGGTGAGATGGTTTAATCTCTATAGCTCGTTCATAAAGTGAAGCAGCTCTATGATCATTATATTTACTTGAAAAGTATAAGCTATTTGCATACCAGCATAAAGCAAAATAATCATCAGGATTTATAATTAATTCTATCCAACAAAGGCAACTTGCGAGCCTATATTGCTCTTTATCGAAATAGCGAACTGCTTGTTTAATTAACAAACGTGGGTTATCAGGCAAGTCCTGCATGTGAAGTCTCCTTAATGTTATAAACTTTTATCATCACAATTACCTTTAAATGATCTCATAAAGTATTGATATACAAAGGTTTACGGCTAGCAGCAAGGCGTTTTTTTCTAACCCATAATCCTCCATGACGACTGCATTAGCATGGCTACCCAAGGACTCATTGAAATAATTATAATTCTCCTTATTAAATAGTGTTGAATTTGGATTAAAATATTCTAATATAACTATATCTGGATATTTTTTTATAAGATTGTCTAAAAAAGAATGATCCTTGCATATTTCATGAAACTCATCTCTTGACATATATTTGCCTTTATCAACCAACCTTGTAAGTTCTCTAATAAGCTCTTTACAACCTTTTTTAAAATAATCTATATTCATAAATGTTCCTCCAATGTTTACAAATACATTTAAAATAATTACCTTTTTAGTTTAAAATTACACGATATCTTTGTCAATGTACAGAATATATATCAAAGGTATAATTTTGTTTTTAAGAACTTTTCCACATAAATCCCTAATATTGTGGATAAATATAGAGATAATAAGCTTAATTATGGTTTAAAGATAGACATTTAGTAATATATGCCTGAATATGAGGAATTTTTGGAGAACTGGAAATATTATGCTTAAATATAGCCTTTTTAAGGGCTTTTTTTATACAAAGATGAACTATAACACTCGGAAAGAAAATATTCTTCATATCGGCAATATTTGAAGACTAGTCTAAAATAGCCTGTAACCCTTATATATCATGACTTTCGGCCATTACTGGCAATGTAAATGCGCAGATCATTGATGGAATGGTTGATTTCCTTTATTTCTGAGGTAACATTCCGGGAAAATTCTTTCTGATTTTTGACCAGCTCATTAATAAAATACTCCAGTTTTATAACCAGATAGACGGATAATACTAAAGGAAAACCGTTATTTGCTATTAATTTCAGAATGTATTCTATATCCATTTTACCCTTCCCAGCTCGTATAATTAGCGCGGATATCCAGATGGCAGAAAGTCTTATATAAACCCAGCCCTAAAAATCCAACATTATAAGCATACTGAATCAGCTTTCCCGGCTCCATTCCCGATACTCTGACATCGGCGGCCATACCATATAAATGGTAACTCCCGGGAACTCCTCCTACCTTCTCATTATAAGAAGGGCAGCGGTAACCGGAATTGACAATTATCGGCCTGTCCCCTATCCTTCTGCGCAGGATCTCCAGCATATCAAGAAGACGGAAATCAAGCATAACTCTTTTACAGCACGGGCACTGAAATTCGGACAATATGAAATTTTTCGATATTCGGATACGGTTTTTAGGGCCTCTCAACATCTTAAAACCCCAGCACAATCCTCAGGCATAAAACCAGGATATCATCCACCGGATT
>CAYOLB010000006.1:0-2899 GCA_964404675.1 uncultured Atribacterota bacterium
TATGGTATAATCATGAAAAATATTACTTTTAAAAAAGATGGAAAATATTGCCATAGTAACCGATACAATATCAGACATCCCCGAGGATTTGCGTTCTAAATATCAAATCAAAACAGTTCCGTTATATGTAGGATATGAAGGTAAATTATTTCTTGATGGTATAGAAATAACAAAAGAAGAAGTATATGAAAAACTAAAATCAGGGATAAAGGTCCATACCAGCACCCCTTCGGTAGGAGATTTTGTCAATACATACCGCGACTTAATAGAAAATGAGAAAAAGACACTCATTTACTCCATTCATGTCAGCTCAAAACTCTCTTCTACTCCCAATGCCGCATCTCAGGCTAAAGATTTTTTTCCAAAAACAAGGATTAAGATAATTGATTCAAAAACTGCTGCTATAGCTATGGGTTTTATCGTTCTTGAAGCAGCGAGGGCTGCAGCCAGAAACGAAAGCGAAGAAAAAATAGATAGTTTAATAGATTTTATGTCCAGGTATAGTAAAGTGTATGCTACTTTTGAAAATTTTGAATATCTTTTTATGGGCGGTAGAGCACCATTTCTAAAAAAATTCTTATCCAGGTCGTTATTTCTAAAACCAATTGTAAGTGTTGAAGGTAAAGTAAAATTGAAAAAATTCGCAAAAAACAAAAGAAACTCAATAATAGAGTTATACAAACAGGTCAGAAAAGATATGTTTTATACCGGCAAAAAGAAAATTGGAATCTTCCATGGGGAAGATAAGGGGCCAGCTTTGGAGCTTGAGAAAATGGTAAAAAATGACTCTAGAATTAAAATAGATGAGTTGATAATAACCGAAATAACTACAATTATGAGCGCTCATACCGGCCCCGGCATATGGGGTGTAACTTCCTGCCCTGTATTCGAGGGATGATAAATAGACATCACCCTGCTGTTACAGATATAATTTTATTATTTTATTTAATTCAAATAAGGTCCCTATCACGTTATAAGAAATTAATAATATAAAGTTAATATTTTATTGACTATATTTCTTTTTAAAAATATAATAAATTCACCAAAATTATATAATATTATTATTTTTTCAATATGAGGGGGGTCTGATGAAAAAAGCGTTGTCCAGAATATCCATTTTTACTTTTATTTTAATTCTCTGTCTTAGCTTTACTTCTCTTATTTTTGCAGAAACTACAGAAGAAGATGAATACATTTACTCATTATATGAATTCACTGGTGCTGATGCATATTTGCTCACACAACCTGCTGTTTGCTTTGTATGGTCAGCATGGTTTGCTTATATCTATAACCCAAACACAGAAACATGGAGCCAGGAATATATGTATGGGCCATACGTCGGCTCTGGTTTCTGTGCCAATCCGGAAACAGGCAGTATAGTAACAGCCGGTCATATGGTGGATGTTTCTTATGTTGATCTTAAATGGGCTGTTCTTGATGCTTATATTTTTGATACATATCCGAATGATTATTATAATCTAACCGATGCAGACTGGAATTGGATATATGACAACTACAAGGTAGAAGGCTATGATGACCCTGAACCCGACAGAGAGGTCTGGGTCCAGTTCAATACCGCTAATTCGAGTGTTCCGGACAATCCGGGAGAAACCTTTATGAGGGCAGAAGTAGTAACCTTTAGCCCTTACGAACAGAGGGACATTGCAATATTAAGAATTACACCTATAACGGGGAGGGCTCTTTCCAGTATATTGTTGGGAGATTCTTCAGATGTCTCAATCCAGGATAAGGTTACTATATTAGGGTATCCATGGTCATCTGATATTGGACAGGATAATCCTCTTAATCCCACAGTTACAACCGGATCAATAAGTGGGAAAGTAATGCTCGGCGGAACTCAGCATTTGCAGATCCAGGGAGATGCAAGGGAAGGTAATAGCGGGGGGCCGGTTTTAGGAGAAGACGGCTCCGTAATTGGTATAATTTCCTGGGGAACAGATTATTCCAATTTTTACCTGCGACCATCTAATGACATAAAAGGTATGCTCGGAGTGGAAAACAAACTTGGCCAGGTGGATGAATTGTGGATAAAAGGCCTCATAATGTACAACAATAACCATTATAGTGAGGCTATTGATTATTTTGATTCTTTACTAAACCTGAGTTCAGGGCATTTACTTGCACAGGAATATAAGGCAAAAGCTCAGTCAAATATGGGAAATGATGTACCGTACGTTTACCCGGGGGAAGAAGCCTCTCAGGAAAAAACAACCCCTGAACCTGCAGAAGAAACCGCTGTAGAGACGGCCTCTGAAGAAACGATTGCTGAGGGTCAGGAACCTGCTGAAAAAGTTGATTCAGAACCCGTTGAAGAAAACGGTATGAACTTACTCACTCTTATTCTAATCATAGCATTACCAATAATATTTATAATTCTTGTTGCTTTTATCATTATCCTACTTGTTAGAAGAAAACGAATACCTGCTCAGCGGCCAGAAGTAGAAAATAAATCTGGAGAAGCCAAAGCCGGAGTAAAGTATTGCAGCAATTGCGGTGCGGAATTAAAGCCGGGCCAGCAATACTGTAGCAATTGCGGGAAAAAGGTTTAATTGATTTTAGTTTAAAGAATAGATAAAAAATAATTTTAATTACTGGAGTAATATTTAAGCTTATTTGTAATAATAATTTTTGGAATAAATATATATTCAAGCAAATAAGTTTCCAGAATAAATACTTGATTTTATTATAATCCTGTAATATGAACTTTTATTTTATTCATTAATCCTTTAGAATACTCCAAAAAATTAATACTATATGCCTATGACTGTAAAAAACAATGCTCTGGAACTAAAACAATATTTTCTCGAATTACCCAATTTTTTATCAATCTTTTTATTCGCTATATTCTTCCTTACTGCAAGCCCCATACTTTTAGAAA
>CAYOLB010000007.1:0-6031 GCA_964404675.1 uncultured Atribacterota bacterium
TTTTGTTGTATAACATAATTAAGGTGAGTTCTCTCATTTGTCCTAAACTCTATAGTCCCATCATTACCAACCGTATAATCTTCAAGAGATAGTAAGACATCGCCTATCTGTAAATTTCCATCAGCAGGGGAGCCAGGAACAATCTGGTTAATTAATACACCACTCATATCTTCTTCCATTTGATAATATTTCCGTAACCCTTCGTTTTCCATATCCTGTACACCAATCCCCAAACTAGGATATCCCTCATATTCTCCATCCTCTAAATCCTCAAAGAAATGTTGAATAACTAGAACCGGCACCATGTAACCAATATTTTGAGCAGTTGGGATACCAGACATAACCACTCCTACAATCTTATCATTCACCAATACCGGTCCACCACTATTGCCAGGATTAATGGCTGCATCAATCTGTCCAGCTAAAAATGCAGAAGAACTATGTACATAGGCCTGATGTTCAATTCTTGAGATAACGCCTTTGGTAATACTGAGCATATCTCCACCCATAGGAAATCCATACACCAAAACTTCTTGCTGAGTTTCCGGCAATTCACCTAAAGACAAAGCAGATTCTCCGGTAAAGAAACTCTCATCTTTCACAGTCAGCAAAGCCAGGTCAGTCAAATGGGACACTGCTATCACTTCAGCTCTATACCGCTCGGTATCCCCATATTTACGTACCTGTAAAAATGTCTGATTACTAACTACATGGGCATTAGTTAGTATCAAATTGTTTTCTATAATACAGCCAGAACCAGAGCTTGCCCTCGGACCCTGCATGCTCCAGGGATTATAATAATCTGGAGAATTGCTTACTGTATAAACTTTGACAATTGCCTCCCGTACATCTTCAGCAGCATTAGATACAAAGAATATGACATTAAATATTAATAAAATTATAACCATAATTTTCGTAAATAATACTCTTAGATTTTTTATATTTTCCAGAAATGTATTCTCTTTAATCATAATTTACTCCTTTACTTTTTCTGAGAATTGGTTTTATTCTTAATTCTTAGCGAGCCAAAAAACATTACCAGTTACATCAATTGTATTCATTATTCTTTAGCTTAGCAAGAAAATGCCAAAAAAACTAACATTATTATTCAAAATAATGATATCTAGTGATATAATTTTATGGTTGCTTAAGACAAATAAATAATCACAGATTTCAATCAACAAAAAACGGGAAAGAACATTTTTATGAGTTTATCTTTAATATTTGGTCTAATCGGTGGATTGGGTTTATTTTTGTTTGGTATGAACCAACTAAGCGAGAGCCTTCAAAAAATTGCTGGTAATAAAATCCATCAGATATTAGAGGCTCTTTCAAAAAACCCTATCAAAGGTGTTGCAACTGGAACCATAATAACGGCAATCTTGCAGAGCAGTAGCGCAACCAGTGTCATTACTATTGGTTTTGCCAATGCGGGATTATTAAACCTGAAACAGGCAATGAGTATTATCTTTGGAGCAAATATTGGAACAACAATAACTGCCCAGATTATTTCATTTCAAATACATGAATATATGCTGCCCCTGATAGGAATCGGTTTTGCTATAAACGCATTTGCCAGAAAAAAGGTTTATCAATACCTAGGTTCAGTTATGATAGGCTTTGGATTACTATTTCTGGGACTAACCACCATGTCATCTGCAATAGATCCTTTAAAAACTAATCCTATTTTTATTAATTTATTGGTAAATGTAGCTGAAAAACCTATACTTGGTATATTTATTGCTGCTATGACAACTGCTATTTTGCAAAGCAGTAGTGCCACTACAGCCATCATTATATCCCTATCTATTCAGGGTTTGCTTGGTTTAAATGCAGCTGTACCTCTTATTCTTGGAACTAACATTGGAACTTGTGTAACCGCATTGCTAGCCAGTATAGGCAGCTCAATTACCGGTAAACGGATTGCAATAGGCCATTTACTCTCAAAAACTACCGGGGTGATTATCTTCTATTTCTTTCTGAACCAATTCATCTACCTGTCTTCTTTGACTTCCTCAACCATCCCCCGGCAAGTAGCTAACGCTCATACTCTATTCAATGTGCTTGATACCTTGATCCTGTTGCCCCTTCTTCCTTACCTGTTACAAATTCTTACTCACATCTTGCCCGGTAAAGAGAAAGTAATAAAGAAGGGCACATTGTTTCTCGATAAGAGTTTGATAAGCACTCCTTCTATTGCCCTAGGACAGGTAACAAAAGAACTACTGCGTATGGGTAATATATCCTTGGATATGCTAAACAATAGCTTATTTGCCCTGCTAAACAATGATGACAGAATTATACATGATATTTTACTCAAAGAAGATATCCTTAATACTATTCATCGCGAAATAACAAAGTATCTCCTTCTTGTTTCTCAAAAATCCCTGAGTCCTGCCCAATCTCAAAGTTTAACTAATTTGATGAATATATCCGGACATATTGAAAGAGTTGGTGACCACATTGAAAATATTTCTGATTTAGCAGAAAATAAGGCCAACGAGAAATTGACCTTTAGTCAAAAGGCAAAAAAAGATCTCCAATATATCTTTTCAAAAGTTGAAAAATCCCTTAAATATTCTCTTAACGCACTTAAAAACCATAATATCGAAACAGTCCAAAATGTTACTGATAGAGAAGATGAGATAGATAACATAGAAGAAAGTCTGCGTAATGAACATATCCAAAGGCTCACAAAGCGTATCTGCAATCCTGAAGCAGGTATTATTTATATTGATGTACTAAGTAACCTGGAAAGAATTGGTGATCATGCCTATAATATAAGTATGATGGTTCTCGATGAATTGAATAATTCCAAAGAATAAAAATAGGAAACTTATGTCAAATAAAATCCCAAAACGTTTAATTTATAGTCTTTCAGCAGTTCTTTCCTTAGCATTAGCAATCTTTTTTAAGAAAAAAGCCTTGTTGCTAGAAATACCACCCTTTGAATTACTATTACAATTTATGGTGATTTCTGCAATAGTATTAACTTTTAATCTTTTTCTGATTCAGAAAATTGATATCATCAAAATTAAAAAAATGACTAACTCTCAACGGCAATTCATTATCCTTGCAGGTACTTTTCTATTAGCAGCCTATCTTTTTACAACTTTTGGCCTTGAATTCACTACATCAATTAATTACAGTTTTTTGAGTAGGAGTACCCTTATATTCACCACAATACTGGCATTCTTTTTCTTAAAAGAAAAAATGTATTCACAAAAATTGTTATTAATATTTGGTTTTTTCGTTGGAATTTATTTTATCACCACCAAGGGGAAAATTATCATCCCTCAAATAGGTGATTTATTAATCCTAATAGGGGCCTTCTTTTTTGCTTCTTTTTCTGTAATACAGAAAAGAATTAGTTTTCACTTGCCCCCCGAGATAATTAGCTGGGGTGTTACGACAATTGGAGCAATCCTTGCTATCTTACTAGGAATAATATTAAACGTTAATTTGTTGCCAAGTAATGCTTTTATATATGTATTCTTATCCGGTTTAACTGAGGCATTTATTATACTTTTTATGAACAAGACAATCCGGGTTGCTAATGTTACTTATTATGCCATGATGACAATGCTTATTCCCATAATTAATGGAATTCTAGGATTTATTTTCTTAAACGAATTTCTAACTACTATCCAAATTCTTGGTGGTTGTATCCTTATTATCTGCGGTATTCTCGTCCAGGTATTAAAATATGAGAAGCAAGGTTTAGCATAAATATTTTCTTAGTTAAATAAAATCATGCTATATTGTTATTTTCATTTCGTCATGAGCTAAAATTACTCCAGGAAACATTTCCGAAAAGGTGTCTTCTTTTCTTAAGGTATTCTTCCCAATATGTGTAAAAATTATATTTTGTATTTTAAATTTATTACACCAATTAACCTGTGTTGATATCCTGGTATGTCCATAGAAATTCTCACCCTCTTTTCTCACTAAATTTGTATTAACAGTAGAACCATCCCCTATATAATAATCTGTACCAGGCAAAACATATTCCTTTGTAATAATATCAACCAAATCAGGGTTATATACCAATATCTTATTGTCTGGCAGCTGAATCTTAAAACCCACAGCAGGACATCGTATTGAATGTATTACTCTATAAGGGAAAACCTTTATCGGTCCTACAGAAAACCATTGATAAGGTTGAAAAACATGACTATTTACAGGGGAAAATTTACCATATTCCAAAGTCTCCCGAGTTAAATAAATTGGTATTGCATTATTAACTTCTTCTGCAGACCAGATATAATGGTCTGGATGGGCATGGGTAATCAATAGTACATCAGGCTTCAATATACTTAAATCATAAGAATGAATCAAACCGTAATCAATCATTAGCCTAAAAGAATAGGGCTTAAATATTTGTAATAAAAGGGAAGAATGATAATAATGCTTTTCCGATTTTTCTTCGATTGCAGCTTTTGTTCCTAAAAAAGTCAGGCGATTCATTTAACTGCCTCATCATCTTTCTTTAACAAATCTATGTTCAACACTTCCTGATAATATTGAAGAATACTGGAATAGGCGATTTGAGGGTCATTGATATTTTGTGTTAACTTTTCCATGGGACATTGGCCATCTTTGCTACGATTTTGAATGTAAGCAACATATTTTTCATATTGATACACTATTGAATATTGGTCCAACACTTCTTTTGCCTGTTGGCTAAGAACCTCTGCGTAAATTTGCTTTACTTTATGACCTACTAACAATAATGCTGCAGCTTTCCCAATTATTTTATCAGCAATAACGGTGTCCGCTAATATATTTTGATAATCCCGAATTATTTCCAGCATTGGAATAACTCCTCTTTCATGAGAAGTTTTAATTATTTTTTCCTTTGATATAGCAACAAAGGTATATTGTTTGTTTTTTAATAGATTCTTGGCTTTTTCCAGATCATTCATATGCTCATCATCCTATTAACAAAATAAATCCTAACTCTCCGCTATTATATTCAATACTCTTGTAATTAAGCAAATTTTTTTACAGTATTACTAAAAAGCTCGTAATATAATTAAATTATAGAATAAAAAAAGGCAGGTATTAACCCGCCTTTTTTTATTCTTTCTTAGATCTATATCTATACTTCTACTTCGGGCAAATCATGCAAGGCTTCTTCAATTTTTTCAGTAGAATATTGATGATCTTCTAATTTTCCTTCAAAATAAGCCTGGTAGGCAGCCATATCAACATGACCATGCCCGCTTAAAGCAAGAAGAATAGTTTTTGCTTCACCTGATTCTCGACATTTGATAGCCTCATCAATTGTGGCTCGAATAGCATGGTCGGCTTCAGGAGCACTTATAATACCTTCACTTCTGGCAAAATCTACTCCGGCCTTGAAAGTGCCTAATTGTTGTTCTGCCCTCGCTTCAACCAATCCTAAATTTAATAAATGGCAGACAATCGGTGCCATACCATGGTATCGCAATCCTCCGGCATGAACTGGTGGAGGGATAAATCCATGACCCAGTGTATACATCTTCATTAAAGGAGTCATGCCTGCTTCATCACCAAAATCATACCGATAAGGACCTTTGGTTAGAGTGGGGCAACTTGCTGGTTCAACATTTATAATTCTTAAGTCGGGGTGTGTACCTTCAATCTTATCTTTTACGAAAGGTAAAAACATACCGGCAAAGTTTGACCCACCTCCCACACAGCCAACTATAATATCAGGATACACTCCAATTTTCTCTAATGTTTTTTTAGTTTCCTGACCAATAACTGTTTGGTGGAGCAAAACATGATTAAGTACACTACCCAGTGAATAGTGAGTATCCTCTCTACTCATAGCCTCTTCTACCGCTTCGCTAATTGCCAATCCCAGGCTTCCTGGACAATCAGGGTCTTTTAACAGGATTTCTCGTCCTACTTTTGTTTCTTCAGAAGGACTGGGTATGCAATCTGCTCCCCACACCTGCATCATAATCCTTCGATATGGTTTTTGCTGATAACTTATCTTAACCATATATACTTTTATTTCAATATCAAAGCAAGCTCCGGCAAA
>CAYOLB010000008.1:0-6486 GCA_964404675.1 uncultured Atribacterota bacterium
TATCAAAGAGAAAACATAATGCTTTTAATGGAACATTTTAAGTTATATTTTGATTTAGAAAATAATGAGAAAGTAGTTAAGAAAGAATCTCGTAAATAGAGACTCTTTTTTTATTTAAACAATTCTTTTATTTCTTTTAGTATTTTATCTGTTAGAATACCAGCTTCTTGTAGCTTTCTTTGGGTTAATTGTGGGTCTTTTGAATTAGCTATATATTTAGCTATAGCTGATGGTTTTTCGCTAGCACTTAAGGTATTTAATTCTCTTTCCTCTTTTGTAATACCAATTTGTTCCCATTTATATTCTGTTTCTATTAACTTAAATAATCTTGGCTCTTCTTCTTTTAATTTATTCATTTCTTGATTAAATTGTTGATTATTCATTTTCTCCAATTCTTCAATTTTTATTTGAGTTTTAGATTTACCAAGTTGTTCTATATATTTTTTACCTTCTTTAGTTGAATAGGGACCAAGAATTGGAGCAATTATTCTATCTTTAATTGTTTCTATAGAAAAAGCCACATCACCAGTTTTAGTTGGTTGATATCCTAATACATTAGCTATCATACCATCTACTAATCTATTAATAGTGGTAGCACCACCTACACCAGTAAATCCCATACTCCATCTCACAAATTCTTTTCTTAATGGTTGAATATTATTATTTTTTACAAATGTTTTAGTAGCATCAATAATGGCTGTTAAATCTCCTATAGGTGCTATTGTTTCTCTATCAGGAACACGACCAGATACTTCACGACCACTCATACCAACAGCTTCTCTACCTTTTTCTATTAATTGGTCAATTTTTTGACCAGCTAAAGGAATACCAGAACCTATTGTATTAATGGTAGTTCCATATACAGCTTGAGAATATTTATTATAAGCATACATACCAGTTAATAATATTATACTTTGATTAATCCTATCCTTAACTGTAAGTGGCATACCACCACCAGCACCAACCAATGTTTTAGTATATCTATACATTTCATTAGCATAAGTTTGGAATGGTTTTAAAGCTCTAATAGCAACACTATTTAATATAATTGGTCTTGCTTCTTTAGAATAACGAGACTGTGTAGCACCAGCTAACCAGTTGGCAAATATATCAGCATTTTTACCCTTTAATCCTAGTTGTTTTGCTCTACGAAAACCGGTAGCAGCAGCTGAACCAGTTAACCAATATTCCATACTATCTGAAATATTGCTTAAAAAATTATTAACCTTATCTAATGGTCTTTTATATATTCTTGCTCCAATATTATCTAAATCACCCATACCAGTTTTTCCAATACCTTTACCACCAAATTTTACTTGTGTTATCGGAAGACCTTTAACTCTAGTTTTTATACTTGAATTAAAAGCAAAATCTTTTATTCCACCTAAAAAATTTTGTAAACCTTTAGTTGCTCCACCACCCCTAGCCATTGTTAATACAGTGGTAGCTGGCATTGTTCCAAATATCCACCTTAAATTACCTGATAAAGCAGCAATATTTCTCGCTTTCATATATTCACTAACAACAGCCCTGCTTTTTGTTCCAATACCTAATCCGAAAAAGTTATCTATTTGAGATGCTTTACCAACAACATTTTCTTTAATATAAGTTTCAAGAAAATTAGACATTTTAAACATTTCCCTACTCTTTAATACACTATTAATTACCTTTACTTCTTCAATAACTGGTGTGGTAAACATATCGTCAGCAGAAGATGAAAAATATCTTTCAAGTAATTCCCAAGCATTTTGGTCTACTTCTGTTAATTTATCAGTTCTTCTTAATGCGTGGGGATTTCTTTTAGCATTGGGGATAATATAATCAAAGGCATCAGTAATTGTTGTTCTTGTGTCAGCTAGCATTTTTCTCCAAAAAGAAGTATCTTGTAGGTGTGGGGCATAATTATCAATATAACCTATTTCTTTTTTACCTAAAGCCGTTCTTGTTTGATTAACTGTTAATCTTAAATTATCTAATGTTTCTCTTATAACTTTAGAAGCTGTAATAATATTTTCAGGTAAATCAGTTTTACCCTCTAAAGCTTCAAATATTTGTTTACCTGTTTGTTTGTTTATTTTAATATCAAGACTATCAGCTAGTTTCTTGATTTCATTTGCTTTTTGTTCTAAAAAGTTTATTTTATTTCCTTGTATTGCTTCTAATTTAAAAGATAATTGAGCACCCGGACCCCAACCTGTTTTAGCAGCTTGCTGGGGAGTTATATTATCAAAAGCAAGTAAAGCATCATTTATATTATAAGTTCTACCACCTAACAAACCCTTAATATCTTTAAAGTTAAAATTAGCCCAATCTTCTGTAGCAAATACACCACTTTTTCTAATAGCTGGGGTTTGTGTGCCATCTGCTTTTGTTATAAGAGCTATACCTTGCTCTTTAGCGCTATTAATTATAGTTTTTGCTTTAGTTTTAGCAGTATCAATACCACTTTTTATTTTATTAATAGGATTATTTTTTCCTATTTTTAAAACATTATTAACTTGTTCATATATTGATAAACTATTTGGTTTAGTGTTTTTAATATTTTTAAGTAATTGATTACCAATATTATCAAGACCTATTTTGGCTACATTTTTCATAGAACCAACAGCTCCTATGGGGTCTATTGCTGATATTTTACCAGTTTTAGGGTCTTTCATCGCAACTAATCCAACATTAGTTACACCAACACCATATTTATTCCATTCAATATCCTCTTCTTTAATTGCTGTAAATTCTCCTATTTTTTCTCTTATATCTAGTACTTTTTGACCAGTTGATATTATTTTATCTTTAGTCCATAATGTAAAATCTTTTAATCTTTCTCCTATATCAGTAAATGTATTTTTAACTGTATCACCAATGTTTATCATTGTATCTTTATAACCTTGACCTAAATAAGCAGTTGTTCCTTGTTTTGGTATAATACCTTGTATTTCCATTGTTTTTTCTTGTATTTCCCTTCTTGCTTCCCCAAGGTCTATTTCACCAGCATTATATCTTCTCATTACATCTATTTCTACATCATATTTACCAGCTTGTCTGGTTGCGTATTGACTAGCTTGATATTCTTTTCCAAGTAAAGCTGAGGAAGTTTTTTGAAAAAAAGACTTTTTATTTTGCAATGCTTGTAAATTATCAACCTCATCAGTCCCACCTAAAAACTTAGGTATTATATGGTCAACTTCTTTTTCTGTTTCAACAAAAGAACCACCTCTAATTAGATTTTTAAGGCTGGTTGACAAATCTCTTTGTGTTGTAATTAATTTTCCGGGTTCTGATGGTTGTATATAATAAGAACCACCACCAAGATGACTAGGAAGTGTGGATATTTTTGGTTGATCCTTTTTTTCCTCTTTATCAAAAAAGATATTATATAAACTCATATTATTAAAACCAACTTTTAATTCTTTGGAATATATTTTTCTTTTCTGGTTCTCTTAAAGAAGACCAATCTATAGAATCTGAACCAATATTATAAAAATTATTACCAGGATTTCTATATAATGCCATTTGTCTATCAAAATCTTCTCCACTATAACCAGCATCTATAAAATCTTTTTTGAGAGAGTTATAATCATCGGGGCTTACATAACCATCACTACCAGAATGTTCATCAAAATATATACCAGTTAATAACACTTGAATATCTTGGTCTGTCCCATTTATAAATACATTAGCTGCATCAATTGGTAATCTTTCAAATTCTTGTATGGTTAAACCAGACTTTTGCGCACCTTTATTTATTTGTGTAGTTGTAAATTTTTCTGTTAAACTTTCTATCTCTTTATCATCTAATTGGGTTTGAGTATCTATTTTTTCTTTTGGTTTCATTTTTTCATAATCTAAAACATTAAGAATAGCATCTCTAGTTTTGTCATTAACCTTTGCTAAATAAGTATTTATATCATCAGGGTTAGCTTCTATTAGTTGTTTATAATTTTGGATTACACTATCAGGAGCAACCATTTTTTCAGCATATTCTCCACTAATATTAACAATCTTTTCATAAACATTTTCAAAATTAGCAGCTGCCTGTTGAGCTTTATTAAGCTGATAAGCAACTTCATCAAATTCAGGTTGTAAAGATGAAACATCACCAGACCTAATAGCCGCCTGTTGAGCTGGTGAAAAAGTCCTTAACTCTTCAGGAGTTATATCAGAAATTCTATCAGAAGCAGCTAATTGTAAAGCTCTTTTTTTCTTTTCTAAATCAGCAGTATTTACTCCTTGAAATTTAGATAAGGCATTACCAATTAAAAGATTAAAAGTATCAGCTGGATTATTTTCAGGAGCATTTTCTGGAGTATTTTGTTCTTGTTGTTGCTGTTGTTGTTTAGGCACCCCATATAAAGTATTTCCTATTGGTTGAATATTACTAAACACAGCCTGTTGTTTTTCTCTTGTATCATATTGAGCTCCAGGAATAGGAACCATTCCAGCTGGTGGGGTTGATTGAGAAGTTGATTGAGAAGTTGGCGGAACATAACCATAATTTTTCATAGCATATTCTACATTTAAAATATCTTGTGGAAGTTGTCTTTGAGCTGCCATATCAAGATTACCGATATTTGTTCCATCGTCTTTAAGATAAGTACCATTTATTTGTCTTATAAGTTTACTGCACATAAGTTTAAAATTTAATTATATTTGATGCCTTTGTATGTTTAAGCCCTTTATGAGAATTAGAAATCTTTTCTTTTGCTTTTTGGGAAAATTTATGCCCAACAACAAAACTATAAGCATTTTTTAGCTTTTGATGACCTTTCATAAATTGTCCTTTTTCATCTCTCATATATTAGATATTTTTATTATAATTGTGAAGTATTTAAAATTCTTTTTTTCCTAAATTCCTCTTCAAGTTCGCTTTCTCTACCTTTAATAGCAACTGTTCTTTCTTTTGGTAAAGAGCCAACCAATCCTCCTGTTGGTGAAAATAAACTTCTTGAATTAAGAGGCGAGAAACCTTGTTTACTAACTCCATAAGTTGGTAAAGAAGTATCAACACCTCCTAAAATATCACTTCCTAAAGTTCTTTCAGCTTGTTTATAAGTATCTTCTATTGATCTACCTGTTTGTTTAGCTATTTCATCAATAGCTTGTTGTTGTTGTTGAATTGCTGTTTTTTCTCTAACATTTCTTTCACTTCCATAAGTTAAACCAGCTTGAGCTTCAGCTTCAGCTTGAGCTGCTAAATTTCGTTTAAAAGGGTCTTCAGCATTTCTTACTCCTGTTTTAAAATCTTCAGTTAAACGAGATATAGAAGTATCTAAATCTTGTTGATAAAATTTAATTTGTTCTTGATAATAGGGGTCTAATTCAGAAGTTGCTTGTTTGGTGAATTTCTGTATTTGTTCTGGAGTAATTTCTATATTAGGATTTATTACTTCTCCAGCTTTAACCGTATCTTCCATTGACCTTAAAAGTTGTAAATAAGCAGATTTTAATTCATCAGGCAAACTATCAAATTGCGACTTAATTTCAGTATCAGATAATTGTTCTTTAAGGAACACACTATTATCTATTATTGTATCCCAAATACTTTCCTCTGTTTTTTCTGTTTCCTCTTCTATTTCCTCTATCTCTTCTATTTCTTCTACTTCTTCTACTTTCTTTTTTCCAGTAGAAATATCAAAATCTTTACGAAGTTTTAACTGTTCAGCTAATTCTTCAGGAGTTTTATTTTTCCAATAATTTTCAAATCCAGGATCATTAGCAAAATCTTCTTTAGTATATCCATATTTTTCAGCTTCTTTAAAAGGGTCATAAGTTGGAGTTGATGTAGGTTTTGGTACAAATTTTGGTTCAGATTTTGGCGTAGTAGATGTAGGTGTAGCTGGTGCTTGTTGTTTTTGATAATCAGCCCAAATTAAACCACCAGTAATTGGAGAGTTTTTAGCAAGCAAAGTTTCAACTTCTTTAGGAGCTTTAGTTGTTAGATATTCAATAAGACCACCAGATTTAAGTTCATCTGTATTTGGTTGTCTTCCGTGATAACGGACAAAATTTTCTATCACATCACTTTTATTTGTTAAAATTGCCATATTATTTATCTTTTAATTTCATTTTATCTTTATATTGTTGTTTTTTTTCATTATCTTTTTCTAATTCAACTTGTATTCTATTCTCTTCAGCATATTTATCGTGTCTAATAGCTGTTATTATATATGAAAATTTACCATCTTTTTCACCAGCAAAAACAATTTTGCCATTAACCATTTCTTCTTTGACCCATAAATCATTTTGTTGACCAATACTTGTTAATTGATAACTATAATCATCTTTTATTTCTCCGTTTAAAGGAATAAACCAATCTGGCATTTCTATTTCACATTCCCCGTTTGCTATCTGTCCATTCCCTCTATAAATATTTAACATATCAGGGGACTCAACAAACGAATGTTGTAAATAATGAGTATCTGGCTTTAAAGGATGATCAATAGTGAAAGAGCCAGCAGATTTACTTAAAGTTCCGCCAACATATAATCC
>CAYOLB010000009.1:0-4396 GCA_964404675.1 uncultured Atribacterota bacterium
TCATATCATCACAAAAATACAGAAAAAATTGCCCGGATTCTAACCCAGGCACTTCAGGCAAAGTTGTATAGACCGGAGCAGATTAATGTTTCCACATTATCAGATTTTGATTTAATTGGTTTTGGTACTGGAATATATCATGGAAAGCCACATGTAAAAATCCGACATTTTTTAGAGCAATTACCATTGTTGAAGAACAAGAAGGCATTTCTTTTTACTACTAGTGGATTTATAAAAGATGAATATACCCAAAAAATCAGCGACAGCATAAGCAAAAAAGGATTATTGTTAATTGGTAGTTTTGCGTGCAAAGGACATAATACCTATGGTCCTTTTAAGGTTATTGGAGGGTTAAACAGGGGGCACCCTGATCTGGAGGATTTTTATAACGCGGAAATATTTGCTAATGACTTGGAAAATAGGTTATAATTTATGGTCAAATTAAAATTACTTTAGAAAAAAGTAGATAATTAGTTACAGGTTTATGAAAGGAGAAAATTGTAATATGAAGATTAGCTTTCTAGGTGCAAACCGTTTAGTATCTGGTTCCTGTTATTTAATCCAGACGAAATATAAAAAATTCTTGATTGACTGCGGATTATTTCGTGGCAATGAATTAATTTCCCGTTTAAACTATACTCCTTTTTCTTTTCGTCCAGAAGAAATTGATTTCGTGATTTTAACACATGCGCACATAGACCATTCTGGAAGAATCCCTCAACTGTATAAAGAAGGATTTGAAGGTCATGTCTATTGCACCAAGCCAACAATGGAACTTTGTTCTATTATGCTTCCTGATAGTGGACAGATACAAGAAGAGGATGCAGAAGAAGAAAATCAAAGGAGACTTAGGTCAGGAGAGCCTTTTGTTGAACCATTATATAGTATAGAAGATGCCCTGGATAGCCTCTTATTGTTTAGGGCAGTTCCCTATCAATACAAGGTACATATTGACGAGAATATTAGTTTTCGTTTTCAAGATGCAGGGCATGTTTTAGGCTCATCATCTATTGAACTATGGATTCGAGAGGGAGGCAAAGAGTGTAAATGGTTATTCTCTGGTGATATAGGTCGAAAAAATAAACCATTCCTGCGTAATCCACAACGAATTAAAGATGCTGATTATGTAGTAATAGAATCAACCTATGGAGCAAGAAAACATCGTCCTTATCGGAAAGAAGTGAAGAAGTTCTTTTCTATTATTGATAAGACTTTGAAAAGGGGCGGAGACGTAATTATACCTGCCTTTGCTTTACAAAGATCTCAGGATATTATTTATGAGTTAAGTCAATATTATAATTTACAGGTAAAACCCCTAAAGGGAAAGGATAAAAGGTTAAAGAAATTACGATTTTATCTGGATAGTCCATTGGCCATTGCAGCAACTAAGATATATCGCAATAATACTCAGGATTTTGCTCGCAAGGATTTGAAAATAATGGAAAAAGGAAACCAGTTGCTTGATTTTCAGTCACTAAGACTAACTCGGACCAGTAAGGCTTCAAAAAGAATTAGTCGTTCTAAAAGAAGGAAGATTGTTGTATCCGCAAGTGGAATGTGTGATGGTGGCCGTATCCAATATCATCTGAGAGATAATCTTTGGAATGAAAAGTCATCAATTATTTTTGTTGGTTATCAAGCAGAAGGCACTTTAGGGAGAAAAATTGTCAGTGGTGAAAAAAGCTTAGATATTATGGAAGAAATGATTGATATAAGGGCTGAAATTTATCATTTAGATGGATTTTCTTCCCATGCTGATCAAGATGAACTGCTTTGGTGGTTAAAAGGGCTTAAGGAAAAGCCCAAAAAAGTATTTATCGTTCATGGAGAAAAGCAAGAATCAGAGGTTTTTGCAGAATATATAAAAGAAAAATTGTCTGTTGATACACATATACCGGCTATTGGCCAAACACTTTTATTGCAGGATAATCAAATAATTTATCAGGGATTAATAAAAGATGGTAATAAAGAAACAAAATTAGATGAAATTGCTAGAAGTATTGGTAAAATAAAACGAAAATTCTCTTTATTATTAACTGATATGGAATATTCTGGCTTAGAACTGGATAGGGAAATTTTGGTTAATAAAATAAAAAAACAACTAGAACAATTACAGGGTGATATTAAGCAGGTTAAAAAAATGATTCAAGAAAATGAAATAGAAGTGTAAAACAAAAAATAGAAAATATAATTTTGAGATAAAAAGAGAAAAAAATGAACAAAAACAATCAAAAAATTTCTCTAAGAGAAGAAATTCCCAAAAAATATCGCTGGGATATTGAGTCTTTGTATTCAACTAAAGAAGATTGGGAACAAGATTATCAGAAAGCTGAGCAACTAAGAAAGACATTGCTGCAATTAAAAGAAAAAATTACCAAAGATGCTCAAACATTTTTTCAGTGTCTACAGCTAAAAGATGAGATTTCTGAATTACTTCAAAAAATATTTACTTATGCACATATGCGAAAAGATGAAGATAATCGCAATAATTTTCATCAGTCAATATATTATAAAGCTTCTAGTCTGTTGGTAAAAATAGAGGATAGCATGTCATTTATTCAACCAGCTATTCTCTCTTTGGATAGGAATGTGCTGAGAAAATGGATGGAAGAAATAGATTCTCTACAATTATATCGACATTATTTAGATAGTATTCACCGAAAAAAAGAACACATCCTTTCCCCTGCAGAGGAGAGAATTATTGCCCGATCTGGTGAAATGGCCATGGTTCCCGAAAATGTTTTTAACATGTTAAGTAATGCTGACCTAAAATTTCCGGGAGTAAATGACGATGATGGAAATACTGTTTTTATTAGCCACAGTAATTTTATTACATTATTACGCAATAGAAATAGAGAATTTCGAAAGAAAGTTTTCAAAAAATATTATCAATCTTATAAAACTCATCGTAATACTTTTGCTTCTTTATTAGCAGGAAATTTAAAAAGGGACCACTTTTTTAGTACTGTAAAAAAATATAATAATAGTCTGGAAGCAGCCTTATTTGAAGATAATATACCGCTAAGCGTTTATAAAAATCTCTTGGATACCGTACATAAAAATATAGGTTTGTTACAAAAATATACTATTTTAAAAAAAGAATATTTAGAGCTTGATAAGTTTCATATGTATGATATGTATGTACCGATAGTAGAGAAAGCATTACATATTAATTATGAACAGGCTAGCAAGATTGTAATTAAAAGCCTTGCCCCCTTGGGAAAATCTTATCAAGAAATTCTTAAAAAGGGTTTTGCAGAAAGATGGATTGATGTATATGAAAATCAGGGGAAAACTAGTGGGGCTTATTCAAGCGGGAGTTACCGGAGTAAGCCTTTTATCTTGTTGAATTATCAGGGTACGATGGAAGATGTTTATACATTAGTTCATGAATTGGGACATTCCCTGCATAGTTATTATACAAACAAAACACAACCTTATATTTATAGTGATTATCCCATATTTCTGGCTGAAATCGCCTCCACAACTAATGAAGCCTTGTTAACACATTATCTACTTGATTGGGCAAATAACAGAACCGATAAACTAGTTGTATTAAATCATTTTTTGGAACAATTTAGGACAACATTTTTTAGACAGGCAATGTTTGCTGAATTTGAGATGATCATTCATGAATATGAAGAACAGGGAGGCTCCCTTACAGCTGAATGGTGTTCACAGAAATATATAGAATTAATTCGTTATTATTATGGGGAAGGTGTTATAATTGATAAGGATATTAGCATGGAATGGGCAAGAATACCTCATTTCTATTACAACTATTATGTTTACCAATATGCTACAGGTTTTGCTGCTGCCATTGCATTTTCTCGAAAGATTTTAGACAACGGGGATTCGGCAGTAAAAGAATATATTGGATTTCTTAGTAAAGGGAATTCTGATTACCCAATAGATATTTTAAAGCAAGCTGGAATTGATATGACTAATAATTATCCTTTGACAGGAGCGATGGAACTATTTTCTGAATTATTAACTCAGTTAGAAAACTTAAAAAGTTAGAAATAAAAAAGGCATTATTATGAATAGACGATATTTTATAATTATTATTGCCATAGTATTGCTGGCTTTTTCTTTTTTTCTTCTTTCGGGTTGCTTGAGCACCGGAGAGAATACCGAAGAATCCTATACCGTTAAATTGCAGGGAGCCCAAAAAGTAACTGCCACAGTTGCAATATACAATGGAGATTTGCATATTTCAGGTTATAACCAACCCTCGTTATTAATCTCAGAATTTAATTACAATCTAAAACAATTAATTCCGGAAATAAGCTATTTGGTTCAAGATGGTGAAGGCAAATTAAAGATAATTCAAAAAGAGAAACAGAAGGGATTATTTAATCAAGTTGAAAATCAATGGTCATTGATATTTAATCAG
>CAYOLB010000010.1:0-9166 GCA_964404675.1 uncultured Atribacterota bacterium
ATATAGATAGAGGAAAATATGGCCAGAAGAAAGAAAAAGAAAAATAATATTTTTAAATCTATTTTCAATTTGGTGCTATTAATAGTCTTATTGTTTGTCATATTTTTCTTAATACAAAAATTCATTTTACCTATATGGCAGGAAGGGCAAATTAGTAAGAGAGTTCAAGAAGAAGTAGAGGAAATAGAAGAGGAACCAGTTGCTGAAGTCGTAGAAGCTGAAGTAACTCTTTATTTTTCAGATGATAGTGCTCAATATCTTGTACCCGAGTCAAGAAAGATTGCCCTGACCGATTATCCAGCAAAACTGGCAATAGAAGAATTAATAGAAGGACCTGAGAATAATAACCTTTACCCAACTATACCTAAAACTACCAAAGTAAATGGCCTGTATGTCAGTGATAGGATAGCTTACATTGACTTTTCTTCTGAGATAATAGAAGATCACCCGGGAGGTAGTACTGGAGAATTATTAACTATCTACTCTGTTGTAATGACCTTAACATCTTTCCCGGATATTGACAAAGTGCAATTATTGGTTGATGGAAATAGCGGTGAGACTTTAGTAGGGCATATAGATACTACTATTCCTCTGGAAAGAGACGAGCAGTGGCTTAGAAAATAATAAAGGATATATAATTTTGCTTAGTAATATGAAAAAAGAAAGATTAGACAAATTATTGGTGGATAGAAAAATATTAGAATCAAGAGAAAAAGCAAAAAGATATATAATGGCTAACTTAGTAATAGTTGATGGAATAAAGATAAACAAAGCAGGAACTAGATGTAATGTTGACAGTGAACTACTTATTGAAAGAGATGAAAATCAATATGTTAGCAGAGGTGGCTTAAAGTTGGGAAAGGCTCTGCAAGAATTTAATCTTTCAGTAAAGGATATGATTGTGATTGATGTTGGTGCATCAACTGGAGGATTTACCGATTGCCTGCTACAGCACGGTGCTAAAAAAGTTTATTGCATTGATGTTGGCTATGGGCAGCTTGACTGGACTTTGCGTCATGATAATCGAATTGTAAATATGGAAAAAACTAATATTAGAGCTCTTACTGAAGATAAATTTGAGGTTAAATTTGATTTGGCAACCGTTGATGTTTCTTTTATTTCTTTGACTAAGGTATTACCAGTGATAGAAAGATTGTTAAAACCCCTAGGCAAGGTTGTTGCCCTGGTGAAACCACAGTTTGAAGCTGGAAGAGAAAATGTAAAAAAGGGCGGAATTGTTGATGATCCAACAATTCACCAGGAGATAATAGCTAACTTAATTAGAGAAATGCAAAAAATATTTTACTTTGTTGATATGACATTTTCACCTATAAAAAATTCTCCAGGAAATATTGAATATCTTGTTTATCTAACAAGAAATCATATAAGAAATCAGGAAAAAGATTTTTCTATGGATATTAAATTAATAAATAACAAAGTTGTTGAGGCACATCAATATTTTTTTAAAAATAACCAATAATAATTACTACAATATCCACTCCTTTCAGGAGTATTTTCATTGTTTTTATTAGATATTAATTATAACCTATTTTTAATAGTTATCTTTGTTTTATCAGGTGGGCTTTTATTTCTAATTTTATATCTAAAAATAAGGGATTATTCAAATTATCAAAAAGCCATACAAAGATCACGAAGTAGTAAAAGGGCTGAAAAAAATGCTGAAAAATGGCTAAAAAGGAATGGCTTTCAGATTATAGGGAAGCAACAAAGCAGGCCGTTAATTATAAAAACTGGAAATACAAGTCATCGTTATTTAATCAGAACTGATTTTTTGGTAAAAAAGGGCGGGAACAAGTTTGTTGTTGAAGTTAAAAGTGGACGGAAAAACAGCAAAATTACCAACAGGGAAACAAGAAGACAGTTATTGGAATATTTTTTGGCATACCAAACTTATGGTATTATACTTTTTGACATGGATAGTAAAAATTTTTCTGAAGTCAAATTTTTACTACCATACCTCCATTCAAAATGGATAGTTAATACAATATACTTCTTTTTAGGTGCTTTATCCGCAATGTTGATTGTATATTTTTTAAACTAAGGAGATAGCTGATGGGAATTACAAAAGTTGGATTAATAGTTAACAATGAAAAAGATAAATGTTTAGAAATAACCAGAAAGTTAATTAATTATTTAAAAGAAAATAATATTGAAGTATTTGTTTCGAAAGAAATTATCAAATATCTCAATAACATAAAGGGGATAAGCGTCTTTTCCCCACCATATAAAAATATTGATATGGTCTTTTCCCTGGGTGGAGATGGAACATTATTAAGAGCAGCCCGCCTGGTATCAGTAAAGGGTATCCCTATCTGCGGGATAAATTTAGGAGGCTTGGGTTTTTTGACACAAATAGGAGTCCGTGAATTAAATAAATATTTGAATTTAATTCTGAAAGATTCTTATCAAATTGAAGACAGAATGATGCTATCTGGATATATATTAAGAAAAAATGAAAAAATAATACCATTTTATTGTCTGAATGATATTGTGGTGGCAAAAAAATTATTTGCAAGGTTAATACATGTTGAGACATACATTAACGATGAATACGTAATCCATTATTCAGCTGATGGCCTGGTTGTATCTACCTCAACAGGCTCGACTGCCTATTCGCTATCTGCAGGTGGACCCATAGTCTACCCAAATTTAAAAACAATGATTATTACTCCTATTTGCCCTCATACACTGTCAGCCCGTGCTTTAGTAGTTAATCATAAAGATATTCTAAAAATTATTGTATTGTCAAAGGGCAAAGATGTATTGTTAACGATTGATGGTCAGCAAGGTATTGATTTAGAGGAAAATGATACCATTATAATTCAGGAATCTAGACACAAAACTAAATTAGTTACTTTTTCAGAAAAAAGTTTTTATGGAGTTTTAAGAAAGAAATTAAAATGGAGCGGAAGGGTTATTTCTTAAAAATATTAGATAGAATGAACAATGTATTTATTAATGGTGGGGCGAAACCATGATTTCTTATCTCAGGATAAAGAATTTTGCTTTGATTGATGAATTAAATATTGAATTTGAAGAAGGACTTAATGTAATAACCGGAGAAACCGGTGCAGGTAAGTCTATTATTATTGAAGCAATAAATGTTATTTTAGGAAGTACCGTCAATAGTAACCTAATAAAAAGCAGTGCAGATTATTTAGAAGTTGAGGCTTTATTTAATCTGGATTCACTATCAGATAGACAATTAAATGCTATACAGAATTTTGTTGATATAAAATCAGAGAAACAGCTAATCATCAGGAGACAAGTGCACAAGAAGAGAAAAAATAAATGCTGGGTTAATAACCATCTGGCAGCCTTGTCATCATTACAGGAGATTGGGGATTATTTGATTGACTTACATGGTCAACATAGTCATCAGTCTTTATTGGATTCAGCAAGCCATATTGATTTCCTTGATAATCTGGGTGGAGTACCATTCTTACAAAAAAGACTTGAGTTATATAAATGTTATTCCCAATGGCAAGCAAAAACCAGTTTATTAAATAGTCTTTTAAGAGATAGGGCTGAAAGTTTAACCAAAAGAGATTATCTGTTATTTCAGATACGAGAGATTGATGACGCAAAATTAAAGGAAAAAGAAGATAAAGATCTAGAGAATAAGATAAATATTATTCGTAATACTGTAAAGATAAAAGAAACCATGGAAATGGCTTCCCTTACTTTGTATGAGGGCGGAGAAGAGGGAGAATCTTCCATTCGGGATACTGTTGTTCGTTTGATTAATCATTTTAATAATATTGCAAGATTGGATAAAAGAATTGATGATGTCAAAAATCAACTAACCGAAATACAGTTCAAAGTTGAAGATATTACTGATCAAATTATTGATTATAAAGACAGAATTGACTTTGATTCCCAGCAATTACAGGAACTAGAGAGCCGCTTGGACTTAATTAATCACCTCAAAAAGAAATATGGTAACAACTTAGATGAACTATTTACCTACAGAGAAAGATTACAGGAACAATTAAACGGTATCAAGGATGCTCAGGAAAAGATTGAAACACTAAAGGCAGAAATAATAGAAGAGGGAAATAAATTATCTAAACTATCTTTGGACTTAAGCAGGCAAAGAAAGATTATTGCTGAGAACTTAGAAAAGAATATAATCAAAGAATTAAATGAATTAAATATGCAGAACTGTAATTTCAGTATACAAATATCACAAAGAGAGGATGCTCAGGGAATAAAGATTGAGGATAAATTTTTAAAAGTTAACTCCCGGGGAATTGACAAGGTTGAATTCTTTATTACTACAAACGCAGGTGAAAAAGAAAAAACACTTGCTGATATTATTTCTGGAGGAGAGGTTTCCAGAATAATGCTGGGTCTTAAATCAATTTTGAGTGATGCTGATGAGATACCAATAATGATTTTTGACGAAATCGATAGTGGTGTTGGTGCCCGATTGGGTGAAGTTGTTGCTAAAAAATTATTGAAAATATCTTATAATCACCAGGTTATTGCTGTTACCCATTTACCCCAAATTGCCTGTAGGGCTAATAGACATCTTTATATAAACAAATATGTGAAAAACAATAAGACTGATATACAGGTAAGATGCTTAAGTGGAGATGAGCAGATTGCTGAAATTGCTAGGATGTTAGATGGTGAGCAGTATGGTTCAATAAGCGTTGAACATGCCAGAGAAATGCTTTATGGGAAGGATTCTGTCAAGAAATGATAAATGAGAATGAAAAAGAAAACAGGGAACTTGTTCTGGAAATTAAAAAGCAAAAAGAGATACAAAGCACCCTGAAGGCTATCATTAATTCTACTGATGATGCTATATCAGTTGTAAACGAAAATGGTGTTCATACTTTAGTCAATGATGCCTACACCAGGTTAATTGGATTATCTAAACAAGATGTCCTGGGCAAATCATCCACCATAGATATTGCCGAAGGGGAGAGCATGCATATGAAGGTATTGAAAACCAAAAAAACAGTTCATGGTGTAAGGATGAAAGTTGGTCCAAACAAGAAAGATGTTTTAGTGAATGTTGCTCCAGTGATTGTAGAGGGAGAATTAAGGGGAAGCGTAGCAGTAATTCATGATTTATCAGAAATAAGGAACCTTACTGATGAATTAAATCGTGTCAAAAAAAGAGTACGTCATCTGGAAGCTAAGTATACTTTTGATGATATAGTCGGAAAGAGCAGAACGATGATTATTGCTAAGGAACAAGCCCTTAAGGCAGCCATAACTCCGGCAACTGTTTTATTGCATGGTGAAAGTGGTACAGGGAAGGAATTATTTGCTCATGCAATTCATAACCATAGTGATAGAAAAAATAGGCAGTTTATACGGGTCAATTGTTCTGCATTGACTGAAACTCTTCTGGAAAGTGAACTTTTCGGTTACGAAAGTGGTGCTTTTACCGGAGCCAGTAAAAAAGGGAGAAAAGGGCTTTTTGAGGAAGCCGATCGGGGAACAATCTTTTTAGATGAAATTGGAATGATGAGTATGAACCTGCAGGCAAAATTATTAAGAGTATTACAGGAGAAGGAAATAGTAAGGGTAGGAGGAAATGAACCTATTAATATAGATGTACGGATTATATCTGCAACTAATATTAACTTGGAAAATGCTGTTAAAAATGGGCAATTCAGAGAAGATTTGTATTATAGATTATATGTTATACCCATATTTATACCACCATTAAGAAATAGAAAAGAAGACATGGGACCTTTGGTTGAAAATATTATCAGAAAATGCAATCAGGAATTCGGTCGGAATATAAAAGGTGTATCATCAGAAGTTATAACAATATTAGAAAATTACCCATGGCCAGGCAATATCAGAGAATTGGAAAATGTTATCGAAAGAGCTGTCATAAATATGAAGTTAACCGAGTATATTTTGAGACCTAATCATATTCCCGAATTCATCAGTCTAGCAAAACAGGAAATGCCGAACAAAGAAGAGGATAGTCACGAAGAGAAAAATATATTTTATTCCGTGCAGGGAAAAAGAGATTTACAAAGCTTAAAAAAAGAAGCAGAAAAAGATGCTATTATACATACATTAAAAAGATTTAATGGCAATTGCCAAAAAAGTTCAGAATATTTAGATATCAGCCTCAGAACCTTATACTATAAAATTCAAAAATATAGAATAAAAAAACAATATAATATTCAGTCTGATTAAGAGGAATCAGTTAGTATATAAAAAAGATAAAAATGTTCCTTACTCTTATGTATAGATGGATAGTAGATATATTTTAATATTCAATAAATATAATGTTAAAAATTGCAAATTATTGCAAATAATTACATAATAATAGCAGTTTTGAAATATTATTTTATTTTTCTAGGCAAAAATTAGTAAAAAAATAAACAGATTAGAAAACTAAATAAATATAACAAATGTAATAACACAAAAAAAGACCTTTCTTCTGGGGAGGTCTTTTTTTATACATTTTAAATAATTTTATATTATGGCATAAAAATTGCTTAAAATAATTTAATAGATGAAAATAGTAATAACATGAGGAGGAAGGTATGAGCATTGGAGAAAGGCAATATAAAGTGTTAGTCATCAATCCTGGTTCTACATCAACAGCTATAGCAGTTTATGAAAATGAAACTGAAATATTTTCAAAAACAGTACGTCATAGTACCGATGAGCTTAAAAGATTTGAATTTATAATTGAACAAAATCAATTTAGAGAGAATGTAATCCTCCAAATTTTAGAAGAAGAAGGTGTGAATATCCAAGAACTTGATGCTATTGTCGGTCGAGGAGGAATATTGAGTCCAATGCAAAGCGGGACTTATAAAATAAATAAAACAATGCTGGATGAGCTTAAAGAAGGAGCTAGATTAGAACATGCATCTAATTTAGGTGCAAAAATTGCCTATGATTTAGCCCAGAAGCTTAATATTCCATCATTTATAGTTGACCCAGTAGCTGTAGATGAGCTAGAAGATATTGCTAGGATTTCAGGAATGCCAGAAATTGAAAGAGAAAGCCTATCGCATGCACTTAGTGTGAAGGCGGCAGCAAAAAGACTAGCTAAGGAGATTGAGAAACCTTATGAAGCTTTGAATCTAATTGTTATACATTTGGGTGGTGGAATAACTGTAAGTGCCCACAGAGGTGGGAAGATGATTGATGTAAATAATGCAAGCAGTGAAGGTCCCTTTTCTCCCGAGCGTACTGGTACTCTGCCTTTAAAATCAGTTATTGATATTTGTTACTCGGGAAAATATACATTGAAGGAAATGCATAAAAAAATTATAGGAGGCGGAGGAATTGTAGCATATCTTGGAACTAACAATACATTAGAAGTTGAAAAAGCTATTATCGAAGGTGATAAAAAGGCTGAGTTAATTTACCAGGCCATGGCTTACCAGGTTGCTAAATGTATTGGCGAGATGGCAACGGTTTTAAAGGGAGAAGTTGATTATATTGTAATTACCGGAAATGGGGCTGGAGATAAAGGTGCACTGGGTAAAACTTTCGTAAATTGGATAAAAGAAAGGGTTGAATTCATTGCACAGGTAGTAATATACCCCGGTAGTGAAGAAATGAAGGCACTTGCTTTAGGTGCTATTAGAGTTCTGAGAGGAGAAGAAAAAGCCAAAGACTATCAAGCATAAAATTTTGAGATAAAATATTTCCTTCAAATAATATGTTGAGGTGACAGAAAAATGTTAAAGACATTTGATGAGGTTATGCAAAGGGCTTGCCAATATGGACCAAAAAAAATCTCTGTTGCAGTATCACAGGCTGAAGATGTTATGACTGCTATAGAACAGGCAAGACAGAAAGGTTTGGTGGATGGAATTCTGGTTGGTGATAAAGAAGAGACTATAGCGGTATGTAATAGGCTAGATATTGATGTTAAAAAATATGAATTAATTGATAGAAAAGATAAAACTGAAGCTGCCAGGACAGCCGTTAAGCTGGTTAGAGAGAAAAAAGCAGATCTGTTAATGAAGGGAATGTTAGGAACTGCAAGAATATTAAAGGCAGTTTTGGATAAAGAGATTGGTCTTAGGACACACCGCTTATTGAGCCACGCTTATGTATTAAAGATAAAAAATTATGACAAACTTCTTACTATGACCGATGGAGCTATGAATATTGCGCCAACCTTAGAACAAAAAGCACAAATTGTACAAAATGTGATTGAATTTTGTCAATGTTTAGAAGTTACTGAACCAAAAATAGCAGCATTGGCTGCTGTCGAATTGGTCAATCCCAATATGCAAGCCACAATTGATGCTGCCTGTTTATCAAAGATGGCTCAAAGAGGACAAATTACTGGAGGAATAGTAGACGGACCACTTGCATTTGATAATGCTATATCAAAGAAAGCAGCCTTGCATAAAGGAATATCTTCAGAGGTGAGTGGTGAAGTAGATGCTGTTTTAGTTCCTGAAATAGAATCTGGTAATATCTTTGCAAAAAGTCTGGTTTATCTTGCTGATGCAGAGCCAGCAGGGGTCTTATTGGGAACAACCTCACCGGTAATTCTTGTTTCTCGTTCAGATTCGCCGATATCCAAGGTTAGATCTATCGCATTAGGGATATTAATGAGCATGAGCATGAATAATTAAAATTAAAAAGTAAGGTTGGGAGGAGATATTTTTGAAAAATGATTTTAATATCCTGGTAATAAATCCGGGTTCAACATCTACCAAAGTTTCTTTATTTAAGAATGAAGAAACAATATTTCAGGAAATTATATACCATTCCAGTCAATCAATTTCTTCTTTTGCACTTATAGTTGATCAGTATGAATTTAGGTTGAATATCATATTAGAATTTTTAAAAAAGAAGAAAATTGATTTAAATAGTATTAATGCTGTTGTAGGTAGGGGAGGACTGTTAAGACCATTACAGAGTGGAACATATAGGGTTAGTGAAAAAATGTTGAGTGATTTAACGGAAGGGAAGTTTGGTGAACATGCTTCAAACCTGGGGGCTGTTTTGGCCTATCAGATTGCAAAAAAAACATCTATTCCTGCCTATATAGTTGATCCGGTAGTTGTTGATGAAATGGAAGAAATAGCGCGCATCTCTGGCATTCCAGACATACCAAGAAAAAGCATTTTTCATGCCTTAAATCAAAAGGCAGTTGCCCGTAAGGCTGCACAAGATTTGGGAAAAA
>CAYOLB010000011.1:0-2750 GCA_964404675.1 uncultured Atribacterota bacterium
TCTGAAGACCAACCTGGAGGTTAAGATAAATGAGCTGTCCAGACAATCTGTTATAATTATAGTAGAATTTTTTGATTGTTTGGAAAATAAAGTGGAACCGCGAAAAGCCTTTCGTCTTTAGAATGACGGAAGGCTTTTTTAATATATTAGGAAATCAAACTACAAAAAATTAATTAACGAGGTAGACAGATAATTATGGGAAAGAGAGAAGTTGGAATCGGAATATTAGGGTTGGGGAATGTAGGCAAAGGAACACTGGACATCTTGGTTAAAAAGCAGGATTTTATTGAAGAAGAAATAAAACCTTTGAAGATAAAATTACTGGGATTAGCAGATTTAGATAAAAGTAGAAAACCAAAGAATAAAAAGCATGCTGCTATTTATACTACATCTGCACAACAGGTTATTGAAAATTCAGAAATAAAAATTATTGTTGAAGCTATCGGTGGAGAATATCCTGCCTTTGATTTTATTAAAAATGCCTTAGAGAAGGGGAAACATGTTGTTACACCAAATAAAGAAGTAGTTGCAAAACATGGTTATGAATTATTGCGGATAGCAAAAGAGAAACAGGTACAATTTTTATTTGAGACTTCTGTGGGAAGTGCAATTCCTATCCTGGGAGTTATCTCAGATATTTTAACTTCTTGCCCATTGGAGGAAATTTCAGGCATATTAAATGGAACTACTAATTATATTTTAGATCTTATGTTTGAATACAATTTAACTCAGCAGGAAGCATTAAAAAAGGCACAGGAGAAGGGATATGCGGAAGCAGACCCTAGCAAGGATATTTTGGGTGTTGATGCCCTTTATAAGATATTTATTTTAGCATCCCTTGGTTTTCGAGCTCGACTAGACCTGGGGAAAATTGAGTATTCTGGTATAAGCAACATCACCCAGGAGGATGTTCAATTAGCAAAAAGATTTGGTTATCGGATTAAATTGCTAGCAAACGCAAACAGAAAAGATGGATATTTGAATATTCAAGTTCAACCTGCTCTTGTTGGCGAGGATGATTTGTTAACCAAAATACACGGGGCAGATAATGGTATTAGATTATATGGAGAAAGTTACGGAAAAATGTTTTTCTCCGGAGCAGGTGCAGGAGGAATGGCTGGCGGAAGTATGATTGTCAGCGATATTGTAAGAATAATCAGGCAGCCACAGTATTTCCCATATGATTACCTTTTAGATGATTCCAATAAATTGATAATTAAAAAAAATGACAATGAGGAAAGACCTTATTTCATAAAAATCATACAAAATACAAAACAGCTTGCTAATACGGAGAATAATGTAGTAAAAAAGGTTTTGGAAAAAAATAAAATAAGAATTGAAAACTTTACAGAAACAATAAATGAAAATAATGAATTACATTTCGGTATAGTGACATCCCTGGTGGAAGAAGAGAAGTTCAAGTATGTTCTTAGTGAAATAAAACAACAAGCAAGCAGTATTAAAGAAATAAAATTTATAAAAGTATATCAAAATTCAATTAGCTAAATTTATGCAGTAGGAGCGACGACTATGGTTAAAGTAAGAGTACCAGCTACAACGGCAAATCTTGGTTCAGGATTTGATTGTCTTGGAATGGCTTTGTCTTTATACCTTGATGTAGAAATGGAAAAAATTGAAAGCGGTTTTGTTTTTCAGGCTGAAGGTGAAGGTGTTGACCTTCTTTCGTCTGGTAGAGACAATTTAATATATAGGGCGGCATCTTTAGTGATGGGAAAAGTTGGCTTAGATCCCAAAATGCAGACTATAAAAATAGCAATCAAAAATGAGATACCCATTGAAAGAGGCCTGGGAAGTAGCGCTTCGGCTATCATCGGGGGGATTTTGGCTGCTAGCGAACTTTATGATTTAAATTTAAGCAGGGAAGAGATTTTACAAATGGCTTTTACTCTGGAAGGACACCTGGATAATATAGTTCCAGCTTTGATTGGTGGTTTTACTATCTCTTATAAGGATCACAATAATCAAATTAGATGGGTGAAGCTAGATGTCCCTCATGACCTTCGGGCAGTAGTTGGTATCCCATCTTTTACCTTAAGCACAGAAGAAATGCGGAAAGTACTACCAAAACAGGTATCACTGCAAGACGCCGTGGATAATCTAAGTAAATCCGCTTTGCTGGTTAATGCTTTACAGCAATCGAAATGGGAGCTTATCCCAGAAGCAATGCAGGATCGCCTGCACCAGCCTTTCCGCATGCCATTTATTAAGGGAGCAAAAAATATTTTTTCAGAGGTTCAGAAAACTGGAATTGCCGGAGTTGCCTTAAGTGGCTCAGGGCCAACTATAATTTCTCTGGTAAAAGAAGGGGCAGAAAAAGAAATTATGAAAATAATGAGGCAGACTTTTAGAAACGCAGATATAACTAGTCAGGTAAAGGTCTTAGACCCGGAACTAGACGGCGCTAGGGTAGAAGAAGGCAAAACGAGGCAGCCTATTATAGTCCAAAAATATGGAGGGACCTCTGTTTCTGATATAAAAATGGTTAAGGAAGTAGCCAAAAAAGTTGTTAGCCAGGCCAGAAATGGTAATAAAATGATAGTAGTGGTATCAGCAATGGGAAAAACAACAGATGAGTTAATTAAAAAATACACAACCCGGGGAGAAGAGGATGCCCCAAAACCCAGAAAACCGCGCCCTAACAGGATGGGGCTTATTACACCCGGGGAGGTGTTAGAGAAGATTGAGCTGGGAATTGAAAAATATGTAAGAATCTGAACATAGAAAATGTC
>CAYOLB010000012.1:0-5401 GCA_964404675.1 uncultured Atribacterota bacterium
ACATCTTCCTGATCAATGAAAATTTTACCGGAGGTGGGCAATTCAAAACCTGAAATCATGCGTAAAATAGTAGTTTTGCCACATCCTGAAGGACCTAGAAGGGTAACAAGTTCACCTTCATTAACTTTTAGATTTACATTATTAACTGCTGTAACGCTATCTTTCCCACTTCCGAATATTTTATTCAGATCTTTCAATTCCAGATAATTATTTTTCATTTTAGAACCTTTCTACTTAATTAAACGATAGAATTAACCTATGATTTCAGTTGTTCTAACACCTTTACCTATTTTACCTACAATAAATTGTATAACCCCGAGGGCTATCAGCACAATTAAAATTAATAATATACTCATGGCCGCAGCTCTGGCATACTGTGTATTATCGACAAATCCTAAAATTGCTATGGTAATCAAATTCCATTTACCTGATACTACAAAAATAACCGCACTGATGGCAGTCATTGCTTTTACAAAACTAAAAGCCAAACCTGAAAAGAAAGCAGGAGAAATCATTGGGAGAGTTATTTTGCGGAAAGTGGTATTACTGTCTGCTCCCAGGTCAGTAGAAGCCTCTTCAATAGCCGGATCAATTTGTTGCAAAGCAGCAATACCGGAACGGATTCCCACGGGCATATCCCTAAAAATTAATAACAGGATAATAATCCAGGCAGTTCCGGTTAGAATAACAGGCATTATGGTTGAACTCTTGTTGAATGCCAGAATATATCCTATACCAACGACAGTTCCTGGGACAGCAAAAGTCAACATGGAAATAAATTCCATAAGTCCCCGTCCAATAAATTTTTTCCGGATAATTAAAAAGGAGATAAAAATTCCTACTATCCCGGTAATAGGTGTTGCAATAGAGGATAAAACGACAGAATCGATAAGATAATCTTTTCCGACTTCAAACACCACCACAAAGTTTTTCAGGGTCAGAGTCGGGTCGACTCCCCACAAGGTTTGAAAGGAGCCGTATACAATAGAACCATAAAACAGAAAAACCAAAACAGCATACAATATACAGGATCCATAAACCGGTAATTTGATATACCATTCCAGATTTTTTATAGTAGCCCCGGTTGGTTTACCGGTAACCGTAACATAGGATTTGCGCGAAACCCAGTATTTTTGCAGAAAGAAAGCGATTAACGTAGGGATAAGCAATAACATTGCTAAAGTCGAACCACGGGGGAGATCATACATACCGGTAATTTGTAGGAATGCCTGAACTGAAAGAACCCTGAAATCACCCGAAATAACCATAGGATTACCAAAATCTGCCATGGACTGTATAAAAACCAACAGCCAGGCACTGGCTATCCCGGGAGTAGCCAGAGGCAAGGTAACTGTAGAGAATATTTTAATCCTGGGAGCACCCAGATCCATCGATGCTTCTTCCAGCGAAGGGTCAATGGCTTCTAAAACCCCATATAAAACTAAAAATGCCGTTGGACTATAAGCAATTGTTTCTACCAAAACAAGTCCTCCCAAGCCATAAATTGAATAGTTTCCAATCAAATTTTTAAGCCAGGGAGTTAAATTTCCTGCTCGTCCAAAAAGAAGTATGGCTGCCAGCGCTACTACAAATGGTGGAGAGATAATGGGAAAAGTGGCGGTTAAGCGAAAAAATGATTTAAATGGAAGAGGGGTTCTAGTCAAGGCATAAGCAAAAATAAAACCGGCAATTGTTCCAATGGTTGCTGTACAAACTCCCAGGACTATACTATTTATGAAGGGCTGAAAATAGTATCTTTTAGAAAAAATTGCCAGGTAGTTGGAAAAATCCCATTGTCCATCAATAAAAACACTATACTTAATAACCTGGAATAATGGGTATGCGACAAAAGTAAATAAAAAATAGAAAATAAGTAAAATAAAAACAAAAAGTATTGGTTCTTTCCAGATAAGCCTTAATTGTCCTACTATTTCATGAAATTGCCTGTTCCTAGAGTTATTCATCATTAATTACCTTGATTTATAAAATCCCTGCTACTGTTTCTAAATTTTTGAATTAGATTAATAGCAGCAGGGATTAAAATTATTTCATTTCTTTATTTGCCGATACGATCTCTCCAGGCTTCGACCCAATCATCTTTACTCTCTCCTGCAAGAATATGGTCATAATCAATTAACTTTACATCTTCTAAGGTAACAGAGCCTTCTGCGACTGTAGCGTCCGGGTTAACTGGAAGTCTGTTGTATTCCTGGAATAGGTTTTGAGCACCAACTGTGTAACACCAATCTATAAATTTCTTCCCTAATTCCGGTTCCGGACCACCTTTAATTAAAGATAATCCGCCAATTTCATACCCTGTTCCCTCTTCCGGGAAGGTCATAACTACAGGATAGCCTGCATTTACACCCTTGGCCAGGATATCATGGGAGAAAGAAATACCCACTGCAATTTCTCCCAAACCAACCATTCCAATACAGGCAGTTCCGGATTTAGTGTATTGGAAAATACTATGCTGATCAAATTCTTCCCACCAATCCAGAGTATTATCCATACCCCACATTTGGACTAATGTAGCGAAAGTAGTATAGGCTGTTCCTGAAGTATAAGGGTAGGCAAGGGCTACATTTTCTTTAAATGCAGGATTAAGTAAATCATCCCAGCTGGTGGGTGCTTCTACATTGTTTTCTTCGAGGAAATTTGTGTTTGTAATAAAACCTATTGCACCACTATAGAATCCTAACCAAGCCCAATCATCAGCATGGAATAAATCAGGTAATTCAAAATCTGTATTGGGTTTATAAGGTTCCAGAAGTCCTTTTGAAGCAGCATTAATATGGGATGTATTGGAACCAGCGTGCCAGACACTTGCCTGTGGATTACTTGCTTCTGCTTCTATTCTAGCAAGTACTTCGCCCGAAGACATTCTAACCCATTGAACATCAATACCGGTTTCTTCTTCAAATACTTCAATGTATAGTTTTGCTTCTTCAGTATCAAAAGCAGTATACAAATGAAGGACTTGTTTTTGGGCAAGACTGCTAGTACTTAGAAAGAAAACCAAAAATAACACTAATAGTAGAGACCATAAAAATTTTTTCATCGAATATACCTCCTAATTGTATCTTATTAAAAATTTTAAATTTATTCTTACATATAGATATTTATAAGATTTACTAATCACCTCCTTATTTGTAATATTTTTTAACAAGAAAATTCAAGAATAACTGTAGCAAGAAAAATTATTGGCCTTGATTTATTTTGACACAAAACAAACACGTTTTCAATCAACATAAATTGTAAAAAACAATAAATTATTATCTATATACACTTAATATTTTATCAAATGTGACTGACTCCTGCAAAATTATTTTTAATTAACCATAGAAAATCATTTTCTTTGAAGTTGGTAATGGTTAAATAAAAGGTTTTACCACCAAGACAATACTTGTGTTAGCTAAAATATTTTACTTAAGATACTGATTATTGATAATATTGCATAAAAAGAATTGGTAAGAATCGTTAGCTTTCTTAAAGCCACTCGCTTTGCGGGTATTATATTTGATGACTTACTAGTAACATGGTTATTTCTGCAAACAAGAAATTTCCATAAGACAAAAAATTAAAGTTGCTTGGGGCACTTATTTTTTGTTAAATTGTATTATAATAAAAATAATTGGATATAATTTTTAGAAAAGGTATTGGAGTAAAATATGAATTTAGATGACATTCAAAAAATGGCGAGTGAGATTGAAGTATGGCTAAGAATGCGAAATCACCCTGTTGCTATCAAGATGTTGAAAGACAAACAAGAAATACCTGAAGGTGCAGCGATTCCCTCTAGGGATTTGGGACACAAATTAGCCTTATGCCAGGCTATATCTCTGGCTGAAGATGGCAATGAAAAGACAATAGCCATGTTTAAAGAAGACCATTATTGTTTTGAGCCTGTCATTGGACTAGGGATGGTAAAAAAAGATGAAGGATTTTTTGATGGTACTCATCGTTACCCTGATAGCGCTAAAACTTTAGAAGCAGGCAAGGAATGGTGTATGAATATGCCTTCTTTGCAGGAGGGTAAGTACCAGGGAATTGTAATGGCACCTGTTCATAAGCTGAATTTTAAACCAGATTTAATTTTTATGCATGTCAATGGATTGATGTTGACTTATTTATTAATCATAAAAAATTATATCGATGGCAAGGACCTTCATTGCCAACTTTCAGGACATGCAGCCTGTGTTTACGCTATTGTACCGGCACTTAAAGAAAGACAGTGCTATGTTGCAATTCCCTGTAAAGGAGACAGAACTTTTGCCAGGGCACAGGATGGTGATGTTATGTTTACTATGATACCCGAATTGCTTCCTGATTTTGTGGAAGGAATGCATTTTGAGCAAAGAAATGGCTGGGGTTTACCTGTTACCAGGCATATTAAGGAAGAATATCCCTTGCATCCCAGATATAAGGAATATGGTAAAAAACTTGGTTTATTAGAAGAGTAAAGTACTTAAGCTAAAGATAAATTGTACAATTGAAAAGTAAAATATAAAAATATAACTTGAGGAGATTTGTTTGATAAAATTTATAAAGCAAGAGTACATGGCATTAAGGTCATTCTTTGTAGACAATTTTAAAATAGTATTCATTTTAGCTCTTTCTACTTTTTTTTTGGTTATGCAATGGTATAGGCCACTTGGGCCCAATTTGGCTATTAGTCAGTTAATATACTATTTTATATTGCCAGTCCTTGTTATTTTATTTATTTTTAGAGACAATCCTCTTGATTATGGCTTTCGGCTGGGGAATTATCGTATTTGGATTTTCTATGTGTTACTAACTATACTATTGAGCATTCCGGTATTGTTGGTAGGATCTCGCTTTACTTCAGTTCAACAATATTATGAAAGACAATTTGATTATTATGAATTTCTTAGCTCATCAGTTGTAATATTGTTTGCATGGGAGTATTTGCTTAGAGGATTTTTATTATTTGGATTAAAAAAGCGATTTGGTGAGTTCAGTATTATTATCCAGATGGTTCCCTTTGTACTGCTACATCTGGGTAAACCTGAGACAGAAACTCTTTCTTGTATTGTAACTGGTTTATGGTTTGGCTGGGTTGCCTATCGTGGGAATTCCTTCTGGCCAGCTTTCCTAATACATGTCTTTATCAACTTTGCAATCAAGTATTTTGTTAATCTCTGAAAATTAATATTTTAGCATTATTTTATTTAACCATGAAAAACCACCTTATTAGAAGGTGCTAATGGTTGAATAAAGGTTTTACCATAAAAATATCAAGATAATCAATATGATCATTTTTCATCTGAAATATAAAAGAGTTATATTACTTGTAAATATTCAGGTAAAATAGTAGAAAATGTTAACTAAAAGTAAACATAGAATGAACCTCTTTTAGGGATTCTTAAAGCCACCCGCT
>CAYOLB010000013.1:0-2297 GCA_964404675.1 uncultured Atribacterota bacterium
GGATGGGCAATCTGAATATCACCGGTTTCAAAGTTTTTGATATTGTCGAAGGACATATTGGTCAAACCGTCCATCATGGATTCTACAAAAAGGTAAACAAAAAAAGCAAATGCAATGATAAAGATAGTTGTTATATTTCTTCTTTTTTGTCTCAATAGATTTTTCAGACCAAGGCGAATGCTGAACATATCTTTCTCTTTTTCTATTTTTTTAATTATTTACCTTTTAAAACTATATAGTATACTTTTAGACTGATTATCAATAAGAATTTATCAATTATCTAATTTGCAGACTTTATTTTTCTGATAAATTCAGTCAGTAGATTATCAGTGAAAAAATTAATACTTCCCTTGGGTGCTCCCAGAATTCTCTCAATAGCAAATTGATAGTTCTGGTATTCCCTTTCTAATATTTTGTAACTCTCATGATTTTTATCAATCTCTAATATCAATTTAGAGACTTTTTCAGTGAGGTTACTGGCTAATTCAAAAATCATCCTGGAAGACTCCAGAGGATAAGGTGTGTTAAATATTTTTTCCCTTATTCCCTGTTGGACAATTCTATAGAACTTAGGGGCAACGATATTTGTATTTTTTTGATATATCTTGTACCGGAAATAGATATTACTTTCATCACATAATACTTTTAGCAGGGTTTTTATTAAATAAATATTTTCGAATTTGATTGCAGCTGCTGTAGAGAAGGATTTATTTAGTTTAGAGATAGCATCTAAATCATTCCTATCAACTATTTCTTTAATCTTAATTAAGATTTGAAGGCTTAACTCTTTCGTTAGCTCATCAAGCAGATCTTCTTTTGATTTAAAATAATAATAAAAACTACCTTTGGAAAGACCTACTTCCTTAATAATAGCATCAACAGAAGTCTGTTCATAACCTTTAGTAAAGAAGAGCTTTCGGGCTGTATCTAAGAATTCTTTTTTTCGTACTTGAGGATTTTTTAAAGTTCTCATTTTTTTTCTTCTAACCTATTTCATACTAGACTGACCGTCAGTCTATTTATTTCTTATATAGCACAATTAAAAATCTTTGTCAAATAATTTTACCAAATAATATTTATTTTTACCTTTCTGCTAACTGTGGGTTTGGGGACTAAATCTAATAGGGGTAAATTGCTTTGTTTAAATTTAAGGATACTAAAAACTAAAAAATTAAGCTACAATTGCTACAAATTTATCTATCAATTCCGGGTCAAATTGGCTTCCTTTCCCTTTTATTAACTCAGCAATGGCATCTTCCTTGCTCATAGCCTGGCGATATGGCCTTTCATGAATCATCGCCTGGTAGGCATTTACAATATGAATAATCCTAGATAAAAGAGGTATCTCTTCTCCTTTTATTTTTTGAGGATACCCGTTTCCATTCCAGAATTCGTGATGATACAGGATAGCATCAGCAATATGGGCAAGTTCTGGAGATGACCTGGCAATTCTAAAACCAATTTCTGGATGTTTTTTTACTTCCTCCCACTCAGCTTCGCTTAGCCAGCCTTTCTTCAGAATAATTTCCTCGCTGATTACTACCTTGCCTATATCACAAATCATTGCTAGTAAGCTTAGATCTTTCATTTGTCGAATATCTAGTTTTAATGTTTTGCCAAATTGGGCAGCACAATCTATAAAACTTTTTCTGTACTCCTTTGTTTCATATTTCCTCTGCTCTAATGCCTTTTCTAATGATTTAATTACTGAATTACCAGTAATCTGTTTGTCAATTAACTTATTACGGTACATTTTACTTTCTGCTTCTCTGACTACACCATTTATATTCTCAGCCATACTATTTTTGGCAGCAATCCCTATAGAAATACTCAGGGGTAGTGTAAGCGTACTTTTTTTCTGACATTCCTTTACAATTCGGGCAATAATTTCTTCGCCCTTCTCTAAAGTGGTATTGGGCAAAATAACGCTATATTCGTCACCACCCCAACGGCTAATTACATCACTCTTACGAAAACATGATTTTAAAACCCCAGCAATTTTGCGTAGAAGATAATCACCCTGCTGATGACCAAAAGAATCATTAATCATTTTCAGATTATTGACATCGCCTATGATAATACTGATTGGTAGTTTTCGCTTATTATTTAATCTTTTTAATTCCTCCTCAAAATAGGCCCGATTGTATAATCCGGTCAATTTATCATGGAAACTAAGGTATTTAATTTTATCTTCATATTCTTTTCGCGTTGTTATATCCAGAATTATTCCACGAAAACCGATTAAATCTCTTGTATCATTCTCAATAGGTGAAACATGAACCTCTACGGGAATTTTT
>CAYOLB010000014.1:0-1502 GCA_964404675.1 uncultured Atribacterota bacterium
TTTTTGACTGCGCAGCGAGGACATGTTTTCATACTCTCTTTATACTGATTTATCAACAGTTTTTCAAGGTTCTAAGTGCAAGTTTCTTTTACCATTACCAAAAATTAAATATTATGGTTTTTACTGCTAAATACTTTTTACATATAAAAGCAAAAAATACTAATAACCAATATAAGATTATCTCTCTTAAATAATTTACAAAGTCCTTAGATTTGCATAAAAATTTTAATCTAAATTTCATCTATAACTTTTTATAATAATATTATATAAAATTATAGTTGTCAACTGTCATTTGTTAACAATTTTTATGGATATATAATATTCTTAATTCCCTACTCTGTTTACCAAAAAACAAATTATAGTTAATGATATGCTTTCAAATATTCCATTAGATTTTCGTATAAAATTTATTAAACGAAAGACGGCTCTTAATCATTTCAGCTGCCCTTTAATTTTTCCTGTCAATTATGTTATTATAAATAGTGAGGGCAGCCGGTCCTTCAGACAAGCCGCTTATATCTTTTTTTCAGGCAAAAAAAGAGAGGGTAAAAGTTTCTTTTCTGTTTCCCGGCTGTCCTTTTTTGTTTCCTGAATTGCCTTAAATGCAAAAGAGGGTTACAGGGAAAGAAAGTGTTTCAGATAGGAAAGATTAATGCAGAGAAAAGAGAAAATAAACACTCAAATATACAAATAACTAACTAATACAGTATAATAGTCGCCTTTTTCCTTCGGAAACCGTTGGAAAATATAGAATTTACCCCTTAAAAAGTGAAGGGTTTTTTGTATTTTTCTAATCGTAAAAAGAATCATCAAGAATACCCTTCTCTTTTAATGCATCATATGAGCTTTTAACGGTTTTATAATTCATTCCCGCTGTCTTTGCAATTTTGTTTAATGAAGGTTTTTCACCATCAAACAAAGTCCCTAAAAGGCAAAGAATACTCCGCTGGCTGCTGGTTAATTCAGGTAATAATCTCATATTTTTAATAAGAATATTACTCCCACTTAACTGTCCTCCCTTAAAACGGTAGGTGCAGTATTCGCACCTGACATAGGGAAGCTTTTCCCTGATTCCGCTGCACCCGTAGTGATAAGATTTCAGGTAAATCTTTTTAAGCTCAAGCTCAGTTAAGGGATTGGACAGAGAGCTATTCTTTCTCTCTACAATCTTCATGGCATATTCTTTGGAATTCTTATTCTGGGTCAGGAGATTATAAAGAATAAACAGTCCGTTATTCCTCTCCCCTTCTTTTAGATCTCTTTTTAATATCTGTTTAATACAATCCATTTTATGCCCGTGGTATTTTGGTATTTTAAATATTATATTCTGATTTTTAATATTGTCATTACTATTTGTATTTTTTATTAATATTTTTGGAAGTGGTAATATTTCACTAAGAGGGATTTCATAGGTATAATGGTGATTCTTAATTCGAGAAGGAGGAGCAACAATATAGGTTCCGTTGCTTTTTAATTCCAGTGGTTTGCCAAACAGGCGGCTT
>CAYOLB010000015.1:0-7981 GCA_964404675.1 uncultured Atribacterota bacterium
TTGTTACATATTGCAGTATTCTCAAAAGATGGTGACCGTGTGAAATGTAATTGTAAAGGGAAATGCAAATTTGATAACGATATACTAAAGGACAATAAGATTGTTGGTAAAAAAAATTATGTTTCATCTGGTTATAAAATAAAATTATTTTTTAAAAAGAAAACCAAAAAACCATTTGCAGCAGAATTAAGACCAAGGTAAAAAAAGGTTAAATCTATAGGAGGATTCTATGCCAGAATTAATTTCAACCGAAACTGCCAAATCGCTAGCAAGAAATGATTTTGCACAGCTTATCGATCATACTGCATTGTACCCTGATACCACTAGGTTACAAATAGAAAAACTTTGCCAGGAAGCTATAGAATATCATTTTTATTCTGTCTGTATAAATTCACATTTTGTGCCTTTAGCAAAAGTATTTTTAAACAATTCTGAAGTTAAAATATGCACTGTTATTGGGTTTCCTTTAGGTGCAAATTTATCCCGGGTAAAGGCATATGAGGCTGCTGAATCTATGAAAGAGGGTGCTGAAGAAATTGATATGGTTTTGAATATTTCTGCATTAAAAGATAAAGACTATCAAAAAGTTAAGGAAGACATTTCAGCAGTTGTGAAGATAGTTAAAGGATTAGTTTGTAAGGTAATTTTAGAAACTGTTTTGTTGAGCAATGAGGAAAAAAGGATTGCCTGCCAAATTGCTGGAGAAGCTGGTGCTCATTTTGTAAAGACTTCTACCGGATTTGCAAGCGGTGGGGCTACTATAGAGGATGTTAAGTTAATGCGTGGAGTTGTGGGAAGTCAGATGGGTGTTAAGGCAGCTGGTGGAATTAGAGATTATGAGACTGCTTTAGAAATGATTGATGCAGGTGCAACCCGTATTGGGGCAAGCAAGGGAGTCGCGATAGTAAAAGGGAGCCACTCGCAATAATTTAAGAAAAATATTAAAAGAAAGGTTTTGTTTATGCGTTTATTATCTTGGAATGTAAATGGCTTGAGGGCAATATATAAGAAAAATTTTTTAGAATGGTTTGATTCGGAACAGGCAGATATTTACTGTATTCAGGAGACAAAATCTCATTTGGATCAATTGCCTAAAAAACTTATTGATAGGCCGGATTACAATGGATATCTTGCACAGGCTGAACGAAAAGGGTACAGTGGAGTAGCACTTTGGAGCAAGGTTAAACCTGAAAAGGTATCTTATGAATTAGGACTGACAAGATTTGACAATGAAGGTAGATTGATTGAAGCAGAATATAAAGAGTTTACTTTATTCAATGTTTATTTCCCAAATGGCAAAGCCTCTAAGGAAAGATTGCAATATAAGATGGATTATTATGAAACATTTTTAAAAAGAATGAGTGACTTGCTCCAAGAAGATAGGAAAATTGTAATCTGTGGTGATGTTAATACTGCTCACAAGGAGATTGATTTGGCCAGGCCTAAGGAAAACGAGAAGGTATCTGGTTTTCTTCAAGTTGAAAGAGAATGGATTGATCGTTTGCTTGACCTGGGATTTATTGATACCTTCCGGTATTTTCAGAATGAACCCGGACATTATAGTTGGTGGGATTATAAGACCAGGGCAAGAGAACGCAATGTTGGCTGGAGAATTGATTATTTCTTCATTAGCAATAATTTAAAAGAAAATTTAAACTCAGCCTTTATTGAATCAGAGGTTATGGGTTCTGACCATTGCCCTATTGGTATAGATTTGGTTTTTTAAAATAGGTATATGGCTATGATTAAATTCCTTCATTTTGCAGACATCCATCTGGGTGTAGAAAACTATGGTCGTCTTGATACTAATACCGGACTTCATTCTCGACTGAATGATTTTATAAAATCTTTAAGTACTGCTATTGAAATAGCTATTGAGGAAAAAGTTGATTTTGCACTTTTTTGTGGAGATGCTTATAAAAATAATAATCCTAGCCCGACTAATCAAAGAGAATTTGCAAGACAAATTTATCGTTTAAGTGAGGCTTCTATACCTACTGTATTGATAAATGGTAATCATGATAATCCCTTAACTTATGGCAGAGCCAGTGCTTTAGATATTTTTCAGACTTTAAATATTCCCAATATCCATGTCGTAACCGAACCTCGGATTATTAATTTGCAAACCGTCAAAGGCATGGTACAGATAGTAGGGATACCCTGGCCTACCAAAAATCAGTATCTTGAAAAAGATGAATACAGAAATAGCGATATAAATACAATTAATAAAAAAATCAGAAATCGCCTGCTAAAGAAAATAAAATCCCTTATATCGGAATTAAATTTAGAGTATCCCAAGATATTAGCTGCGCATTTGACAATAGCAGAATCTGTTTTTTCTGGTTCAGAGAATTATGCGGTTATAGGCAACGATCCTGTAGTGCCAGTACAATTTTTCTTGGATTCTGTTTTTGATTATATTGCCTTAGGGCATATCCATAGATATCAGAATTTAAATGCTGAAGGTGATGTTCCTGTTGTTTATTCTGGTAGTATGGAGAGAATTAATTTTGGGGAAGAGAAGGAAGACAAGGGTTTTTGCATTGGCAGTATAGATGATAGAGGAAAGACTGAATATGAATTTATTCCCCTTCCAATTCGGAAGATGCTTAGCATCGACGTAGACATTAAAGATTCAGATAATCCAACATCGTCTTTTTTAGCAGAAATAGAAAAACATGATTTAAAAGATGCCATTATCAGGATACATTATAATATTTCTGAAGGACAGGAAGAGAAGCTTGATTTTAGGAAAATAAATGAGGGATTGAAAGATGCATTTTTGGTTACAGGGATTACCAGAAATATTTTCAGGAAACAAGGTGACAGAAGAAGCTCTCTTTCGGAGAAGATGGATATATTTTCCGCTTTGTCAGAATATATAAAAATCAATAATTGGCAATCCTGCGAAAAAGAGTTAAGGGAACAAACCTATAATCTGCAGCAGGAATTAAAAGACAGCAATAATACTATGGAAGGCAATAAAAATGATACCTATCAAATTACAGATGTCTAATTTTCTCAGTTATGGTGAAAATGTCCCACCTCTAGATTTTACTCAATTTGATATTGCCTGTCTTTCAGGTAAAAATGGTCAAGGAAAATCGGCATTATTGGATGCATTGACCTGGGCTATTTGGGGTGAAGGGAGAAAGGCAAGCCAGGACAGGAAAGCGGATAGTGGCTTATTAAAAATTGGTGAAAATCAGATGTGGGTCGATTTAATTGTTGATCTAGAAGGGGACCGATACCGTATTATCAGAAAATTTTCCAGATTACATAATAAAAATCGTTCTGAATTGGAACTACAGGTTTTTGATGAACAAAAATCATCTTTTATTTCCCTATCTTCGCCGTCAATCCGAGAGACACAAAATAGCATAAATCGATTATTAAGAATGGACTATGATACTTTTATTAACTCGGCTTTTATTTTACAGGGTAGAGTCGATGAGTTTACCAGGAAAAACGCCAGTGAGCGAAAGCAAATACTATCTGAAGTACTCGGGCTTTCTCATTATGAAGAACTATCTTTGTTAGCAAGAAGACATTTACGAGAGACAGAAACAAGGTTATTAAATATAAAAAACAGATTAGAACAAATAAACAAAGAAGTTTGTCAAAAAGAAACCTTTGAGCAGGAGATAAAATTAATCCAGCTGAATGAGAGTAATATAGATTTGAGACTGAAAGAAGTAAGAGAAAAGGTACAATTCTTAGAAAAAAAACAGAACAAATTATCCTTTGATAAAAAAAGAGGAGAAGAGCTTAGAAAGAGAATTAATTCTGAAAAAAAGGAAGCACAGTCTTATGAAAGTAGACAGCAACTGCTGGTGCAAAACTTCAAAAATTATCAAACAATCCTGTCTAATAAAGATGAAATACTAGCTAATTATAAGCAATATCAATATTTATATGATGAAAATCAACGTATGCTAAATTTGATGCAAGAACACCGAAAACTGGATAAGTCTAAAGAAGAAATTACAAGGCAGGTTGACCGAATAAAAAACAATCTTTTAATAAATTTGCAACAGAAAAAACAGAAATACTCTGAATTGCAGGAAAAAGTAAATTATTTATCAAGAACCAAAGAAGAATTCGGTAACTTAAAAATTAAATTGAAACGGCTTGATTTAATAGTACAAAGACAGGAAGATATCCAGCAAGAAGGTAGCCGGTTGAATGTTGAAATCGAATCAAAAAAATTGCAAGCAGAGAGAATTAGGAATGAAATAAAACAAAATTATGAAAAAATTGACCTCCTAATCCAAAATAAGCAACAATATTGTCCATTATGCGAGTCTCCTTTGGATGAGGGAAGAAGAATAATAATCAGGCAAAATACAGAGAAAGATATTTCCCAGAAACAATATGAAATAAGGCTCTTAACCAAAGAAATTGAGCAATTGTCAAATAAAAAAATAACTCTCCAGAGCGAATGGAAAGAAAATCGTGATACCTTAAAACAAAAAGATGATATTCAAAATAAGCTGGCAACATTTACTTTTTTGCTGAAGGAAGGCGAAATGGCAGATGAACAGTTAAAAGAATTGACCAGGGAAATAAAGAACCTGGAAGAAAAATCAAACAAGAAATTATATGCTCAGGAAGAAAGAAAAGAAATCTCAGAAATAGAGAAACAAATTAAGGAACATGGTTATGATGATACAAAATATATGGTGATTAATAAAGAATTGGCTAGATATAAAAAGGCACCATTACAGAGGGAGAGGTTGCTTGAAGCCAAGAGGACAATAGTTGATTTGAAGAAGGAACAGTTGGAGTTAGCAGAACAGTTGGAATCTAAAAAAAGAATAATAAGTAATTTGGAAGAGGAATATCACAAGATTATTCAAACTATAACCACATTGCCTGATCTGGGAAAATTAATATATTGTCACCAGAGATTATCAGAAAATTTACAGAAGTATTATTCCCAGCTTCTTCAAAAAAAGGGGGTATATCAGGAAAAGATTGTCAAAATTGAAAAATTACAACAAGAAGCACAAAATATTAAAATAGAACAAGCTCATTATCTGCACCAGAAGGAAATTTATGGAAAACTAACAGCTGCATTTGGGAAAAATGGTATCCAATCTATGATTATTGAAAATGCTATTCCGGAACTGGAAGATGAGGCTAATATTATTTTAGGACAACTTTCCAATGAAGAAACTACAATTAGCCTGGAATCATTAAAAGAATTAAAAAGTGGCGACGTTAGAGAAACCCTGGATATAAAAATACATGATGATATGGGAATCAGACCATATGAACTTTACAGTGGCGGAGAAGCTTTTCGTATTGATTTTGCTATCAGGATTGCTCTTTCCAAATTATTAGCTTACAGAGCAGGAGCTCGTTTAAAGACACTGGTGATTGATGAAGGTTTTGGGACACAGGATGAAGAGGGATTGGAAAAGTTAATTCAAGCTATTCACGCTATTCAAAATGACTTTGATAAGATTCTGGTAATTACTCACCTGTCTTTACTGAAAGATGCATTTCCTGTGAGGATTGAGGTCTGGAAAGACCCAACTTTAGGTTCCCAATTTGAGTTAATTCACTTATAGTCATTTTTTGGATTAGAAGTTTTTTCTTGTAAGAACCTTGCCCTTTGTATGAAATATTTCCCATATTTTTCTCGAATCCTATCTACTGACTGGGTCAGAGCAGCCCATTTTTCTTCATAATTGTCATCTGGTGAGAAGCTTAGTTGTCTAGGCTGTTTACCATATTGTAAAGAGGAGAGCTTTATACCCAATAGACGGATTCCCGGTGATTTGATGGTAGTTAGATCTAAGAGTTTTTTGGCTTCCTGGAAAATAATATCATCTAGATTGGTGGCATGCTGTAATGAACTGGATTTTTGAATGGTTTTGAAATCATGGTAACGGATTTTGAGGGTAATCGTCTTTCCTGAATATCCTCTTTTTCGGGCAGCATAGCCTATATTTTGACTGAAATCCAGGATAATGTTCATTAGTTCTTCTTTATTAGAAATATTTTTAGGAAAAGTCATTTCCCTGCCGAGTGACTTTGATTCTTCAATAGGACAAACCGGGCTATGGTCTATTCCCTGGGCTAATTGTTTTATCTTGATACCGTTTTCTCCTAATATTTCTTGAAGAATAATATCTGGCATTTGAGTCAATTGCTTTATGGTAAAGATACCGGAACGATTCAAGATTTTGGCTGTTTTTTCCCCAATGCCCCATAATTTATTGATGGGCAGTCCAGATAAAACTTCAAATACTTTCTTATCGGGAAGAACAAAAAAACCATTAGGCTTACCAAGATTAGTAGCAATCTTTGCCAGGAATTTGTTAGATGCAATTCCAACTGAAACAGGTAAGCATAATTCTTTTCTGACCCTGTTTTTTATTTTATGAGCAATTTCCTCTGCTGATCCGAATAATGATTTACAGCCTGTTACATCCAGGAAGACTTCATCAATGCTCAGGGGTTCAATCAAAGGGGTATATTCACTGCATATCTGGAAAAAATCCTGGGAAACCTTGCTATAATAGCGAATCCTGGCTGGCGTAAATATTGCTCTGGGACATTTCTGCTGTGCTTCCCAGATGGGCATTCCTGAATGAATGCCATATTTACGGGCCTGGTAGGAGGCAGCACATACTACACCACGACGAGATAGTTTTCCGTCTTCTTTTAATATGCCTCCCACAATAAGCGGTTTATCCCGATAGGCAGGATTGTCTCTTTGTTCTACTGATGCAAAAAATGCATCCAGGTCCAGATGAATTATAGAACGTTTCCCCTGAGCAGCCATTTATTAACATTCCTTTCTGATGTATGATTATAATGTATCTGTTCTGGATTTGGAATCAATATTGCTTATTTTATTTATAATTATTTTTTCTTCCTTGCCTTTGTTACCTATATTACCTTTGATTAACAACAATGCGTCTTTCACAAATAAAGAAAAATAATGCTGAAATGTTTTGGGGAAGGCAATAGCCTCGAAAAGACCTTCTTCATCTTCAAATAGCAAGAATGCCATTATTTCGTGGTTTTTGGTAAATTGCCTTCTGACTTGAATTAGAAGGCCGGCAATGCAGACGTGCTGGCCGGGTTTGACCTGTTCAAGTTGGTTGCTTCTAATATAAAGATATCCAGATAATAGATGCTTGGGTATTTTATCCCGATATATTGAAAGAGGATGTGAACTGACATAGATTCCTAAGATTTCCTTTTCTATCTTTAAAATAGCAGAAGGGGAAAAATTATAGGCAGGAATAGTTTCCTGAAGCAATAAATTTTTTTCTACGGTTTTTGTTTCAAATTTTATGAGAGTTGACATTGTTTTTTCTCCTTTCTGATTTCCTTTAGAACAATTGGTAATATATTTAGCAATACAGATCTAGGGTATGCCATAAAATCAAATCCACCTATTTTAATCAAGTTTTCGATAACAGTACGAGTAATTTTAGCAGAATCAATCCTAGTGCAAAAGTCATGCAGAGACAGAAAAGGACCATCTTGCTTCCTTATTTTTAAAATATGCTTTATTTGTGTGGTACCTAGTCCTTTTACTCTCAAGAGCCCTATTCGGATAGCCCTGCCTTCTACAGAGAAACCGGCATTACTTTTATTAATGTCAGGCGGTAGAATGCGGACTTGAAAACGGCGAGCTTCCTGTATATAACGATCCATGTCATAATAGCCCATTCCACAGGTAAGTAGAGCAGCAAGATAATGTGCCGGATAATGGACTTTTAGGTAACAGGTCAGATAGGAAAGAAATGCATAAGAAGTACTGTGAGCTTTGTTAAAACCATAGTAGGCAAATTTTGCCACCAGGTTAAATATATGTTCAGCCTCTTCTCGCTTAAGTCCCTGTTGCGATGATTTTTTCAAAAATAGAACACGTTGTTCTTCCATAATAACAGGTGATCGGGAACTTATTGCCCTGCGAAAAAGATCAGCTTCGCCTGGAGTTAGCCCGGCGATAGCC
>CAYOLB010000016.1:0-4660 GCA_964404675.1 uncultured Atribacterota bacterium
AAACAAAAAGAGCGCCATCTTTAAGATTATTTTTCTTAAGATAGTATTTTATATGTTTAACTGTTTCCGGGTGCAAATAGATGATTTCTTTATCATCTCTACCCTTTCCCACAACAAGCGCTGTCTTTCTAATCAGATCTATATCTTTGACATTTAAGCGGGTAATCTCTACCTGTCTTAATCCCTGCAATACCAGCAGGCTGATAATCGCTTTAATACGGGTATTCTGAGGGCTATTCGGTAACTCTTTTAAGGCATAAGCAAGCTTATCAATTTCCTCGTCATTTAAGCCTTCTTTTTTGTGTTTTTTGGATTGGCTGAATGATTTAACATTTTGGGTAATATCAGCCGGGAGAATTCCTCTCCGGTTTAATTCTTTCAGAAAAACTTTTGCGGTAACCAGATATTTGTTTTTTGTAGATACGGTGTAATCGGTCCGGGCTTTAAGATAGTTTTTATATTCCAGGAAAGTATCACGGTCCATTCCTTTGTCGGTAATAAAATCAAGGAAATGCATGATCCTGGCCTGATAATCTTTTTTGGTTTCATCATTAATATCTAAAAAGTAAAAAACTTTTTTTGCTTTCTCGTGATCAAAGCGTGGAGAAGGTTCCGGGGAAAACTTTTCTTTAGAGGCAACTACTCGATTACTCATAGCTATACCCTCGTTAATATTACTTATTACTTACTACTTACTGTATAATTAAAAGTGGGCAATGTCAAATTTATTTTGTAATTAAAATATACCTGTTACATCTTGTGTTATGCGAATACAGCACTTTATTCTTTTATCCTGGATAAAATGAATGTATTTGTATTAGAAGAGGAAAAATTTTTCAAATACGGCAAGATTTTGAGACAATTTATTTTATGTTGAATAATTGTTATGTTCATAAATTCTTTTTGGCAGAATCAATGCCATTGAACACTATTGGAAAATTATTTTTTATGTCTGAAAGGACTACTTTTATAATATCTCTATACTTTGAAGCAGATCTGTATTTATAATAAAATTTACTGATTTCAGAATCTTCATATGATTTGTATTCTATTTCGTAGCTTTTTAATCGATGCTTGGAGATATCATAATTTTTCATTCTAAGTAGGGTATCAATATGTATCTTCCACCACCTTAAATACCTATGACAAGATATTAATACTTTTTGTTTATTATTTTGATTATGGGCTTTTATAATCCCTTTTGCAAGGTGATGCATTTGATTTGTTGGAAAGCTAGGTATGCCAGATGTAGGAATATTACCTTTTACAATCTTAATTGGCAAATTAACTAAATAATTAGAAGCAAAGTTAGAATCCATAATGCCAATGTCTACCCAACATAAGGGGTTGTTCTTAAAATACATACTAATTGTATGGCCAAATTGGGAAGTAACACCTAAATAGATAGCTATTAACTTGTTTATTTTAGCTAAGGACTCTAAATAATCACTTAGAATGACAGTTATGGCGTTCGTATTAAAAACAAAAATTAAATCTATATCACTAAATTCAGTTGGGGTTTTGGTTATATCTCCAAAGCTACCTACAATTGCTATACTTTGTGGATTATATGTTTCGAGGATTTTTATTGGTTTAACAAACTTTGAAAAGGATGATGGTAAATAATCTATAGTATCTATGCTCATAGAATTTCTCCTTATTCGATAAAAAATCTAAGATAGTATGTTTGAAAAAATATGATGGGCTACTTCGTTAGCATCTAAATGTGTTGTATCAATACTGATGCATTCATGATCATTAGTTAAAGAATGCAATGGACTTATTCTAAACCATTCTTCTATCTGTTCACGGGTAGATAGGGAGCTTTTTAGTCTTCTATCAAAAGATTCGGCACGTTTAATTAATACTTCTTTTTTTGCTGTTAATAAATAATAAATTGTATGCCAGTTATGTTTTTGGAATATCTTGGCAACTGCCTCTAGATATTCCCAATTTTTTGGATGCCTTAAGCAATAAGTTGATATTAATCCCTTTATTTCGGATTTAACAGCTTTTTCATAAAAGGAAAATCTAAGTTCATCGCGATATTCTCTATATTCTTTCGAATGATAATCGAAAAGAAGCAATGCGATATCAACTGTCTTCGCATTATCAAAAACTGGGTAATTAGTTAAATCTGATAATACACGACTCACTGTTAGTTTCCCTACAGCAGGTGGTCCTAATAAAATAATGTGTGTTTTAATTGATTGATTCATTATCTGACCTTTTTATGTTACCCATATCATTATAAGGACTAATAAACAAAGCAACCAAGTTGCAGTGATAAGATTGGCGCGAAAATATCTTTTGATGGAATATACTTCTGTCTCTCCCCAATTACTCCATTTTAAGGGAAATAATGCAGCGTTCTTTTCTAAATCAAAATATTCAGCGTCGAAACAATGTAATAATTTATTGATTTTTGATATCACTTTTATGTTTTGATTCCCTAAATAGCGTTCTCTATTTTGCCAACTTATTGAAAAAAGACCCAATATGATGACAGCAATTGAGGTAATTATTGTACCAATAGTCCCATATGATTTCCAAACAGCATCTTCGTTTTCTTCAAGAATAAGTAATAGACTAATTAAGCCTAAAAAAAGAGTTCCAGACCAAAAAAATATTTTAAATTCTCTTTCTCTACGAAACATTAACTCATTCATTTGAAAAGTATGTATAAATTTTAATATATCAACATCTTCGCTTTTCATTTTTAATTTCCCCCAAAATTTTTGTTTAACTTTAAGTTATCAGGCAAGAAGTTATCAATTTCTTCATCTGCCCATGTAAATTCTTCACCTTGAACAATTTCCTTTTTATTTAGTCTTTTTTGTGTTTCTTTGTATTCCTGAGGGCCTGTCTGGGGAGCTAATTCGCTGATTATTTGATATTCGTGCTGTAGACTATCTCTTCTCTCTTTCAAATTTTTAGTAGTAATATTCCCCTCCATAATATCGGCAATTAAGGAACGGTAGCAATCTCTAAGTCCCATATATTTTAAAGCAGAATTTTTATGCATTAGCATCTGTTTGTCTAATCCAAATGTCAATTGTGTTATTAAGAATATAATCTCAATTATTGCAATAACAGAAGAAATGAAATATAAAAATATTATATTAGAATAAAATGATTGCAATAAAATGAAAAATAAAACCAAAGATACTAGAATAATATTTAATATTTTAATATAAAAAATCTTTTTTTCTTTAAATTCAGCAGCTACTTCTTGTACCTTATGTGTAAAGACTGTATTAGCAAAAGACTGGCGAATAATTGATAAATTTTCTTGATTTGTATTTTTCTTTCTATTAGTCTGTAAATTTTGTTCCATATATTTCTTCCCATTTACTATTTGCTAAATTTGGCATATCGTTACTTTCATAATCAATAGCTTCTTTAGCAATGTTGTAACATCTACGCGATTTAAACTCAAACATACCTTTTCTCCAAACATGTTGATTGCTTCCAGGAGCAAGCCAATATTCCTTATTAGGATCTTGGCCTTTGAGATATTCAAAGAGATCTCTTGTCATAAAATCATAGTATAAATAAGATTTGTCACGATAATCCCAGTTATTTAAAAATTTATAAGCTAAAGTATCTATCAAGAGTCCACCCATGGGTACGTTCCATTCTGTTTTCCAAGCGCGTGCCATTCTGCATAAATTTTTGAGATTTCCATTCCATTCTTTGTTTGCTTCTCTTATAGATTCAATTTCTGGTTTTGGATCTGTGATCCCCCACCTTCCCCCGTCATTAGAATCAGGGTAAGTAAAACTGTCATTCTTATTAATAAAACACGGAACTATTTCGAAATTTATATTATCAGAGAAATTTATTTTTACAATAAGTGTTCTGTAATGAATTTCGTACTTCCTGCAAAAGAGCTGATTGTCCATTGCCATGGTGTTGATTTATTCTTTCATATACTCCGTATGGAAGACGAAAAAGAATATCTATATCGCTTGTAAAAATATCAGTATCTCTGCCATAAGATCCCACATACAAGCTATGGCTAGTTTCAGATTCTGTATGCCAAAAATCTTTATTTAATTGTCTTGTAATTCTGCCATAACGATATGAAATAATATCTATCACATCTTGTTTAATCCGAATATTATTACAAAAATTATGAAACTTCTCAGATATACTCATAGAATTTAAAAACCATAACAGTATTCTAAAAATGATAAAATATTACTAAATCCTTTTTATATATTTTTCCCAACTAATATTTGACCAATTAAATGAAGGAATTGAAGGGATTGGTGGTATTTGCGGGATTGGTGGGATTGGCGCAATAGCTGGAATTGGTGGAACAGGTGAAATTTCAGGAATTGGAGGAAATGGACCACCGCTTGCATCTCTCATAAATGCTACTGCATCCCCATTATTGTCTCTAAAAAAACCTTGATCCAAAATGCCAATATAAATTCCTTTGTAGTCAAAAAGATTACCATTTCTAATGAATGCGCAGGGGGTAGCGTCCATGTTGTAGACTACATCGTCATTTAACCAACCAACAGTTAAACCATCCTTATTATAGATAGGTTCCATTTTCGGCCTCCTATTTTAAAAAGGTACTTTCCCTAAGCTTAAGTTTTGTATACACCTTTGTCAATATTTAAATAACACTTTTCCACACAATTCCCTA
>CAYOLB010000017.1:0-2813 GCA_964404675.1 uncultured Atribacterota bacterium
CCAAAATGAATTTTCTGTAATCTTCCTCATCCATTTTTTCAATAAATTCAGAGTTAAGATAAAGTCCGGCGTTATACAAAACAAACGGCTTTGGCTTTAACGTATTACCCCTGTTGCCGATTTCCGCTTTTAAATTCAACATGCGCTTTTGAGTTGTGTAAATCGCTAATTTAGAAGAATCAATCATTATCCATTTACGATCTAGTTTTTCTGCTACTGCACCAGTTGTGCCTGAACCAACAAAAGCGTCTAGAACGATGTCGCCTTTGTTGGAAGAAGCCTTAATGATTCTTTCTAACAATGTTTCTGGTTTTTGTGTAGGATAATCAACTCTTTCTTTTGAATCTGCTTCTGTTCCTAAGGGATATATATCTTCCCAAATATCTCTGCACACTGCATCGTGGTACCACATTTTTTTTTGTTTGTCGTATAGCTCGGGATACTTTTCGCTAAAATTATATTTCTTTTGTTGATAAGATTTATAGTATTGGGTATTAAAAACATATTTATCGTTTTTTGAATAGAAATAAATGTTTTCGTGTTTCCTTGCAAAAAAGCTTTTGCCAACCCCACCTGTTCTATAGCTCCATATAACTTCATTTACTAAACGGTTTTCATAAAATATTTCGTCTAACAAAATTTTTATATAATGCCCTTTGCGATAATCTAAATGTACATAAATACTCCCATCCTCGGTTAATAACTCCTTCAAGAAAATCAGACGCTTTCTCAAAAATTCTAAGAACTCGGCGCCGGCAATTTTATCTTGATATGCTTTTTGGTCTTTAATCCCTTTAAATTCCTGCTCTGTTGCAAACGGCGGGTCAATATAAACAAGCTTAACACCGTTCCTGCCGTCGGGGTTTCTCAATTTCCCTTGGTCTTTTAATTTTAAAAGATGTTTAAGTGCCTGCAGGTTATCCCCAAAAATCAACATGTTTCGCCATTCATTTTCTTTTACTTCTCCAAATTTCTTGATTGGCTGAAATGGTACACTTAAGGTATCTGCCAAAATATCTTCTTTTCTTTCTTTACCGGCATAAATTAATTCGTATTCTCTTTCCGTTTCAAACGGAATTAAAAATCGGTATTCATCAGATAATGGCTTACCTTCCTGAATTTTCTTAATAATTTCTTCTTTGTGTTGTTTGTTTAATTTATTCATAGGGTTATATTATGTTCCATTGCTTTTGCTTGAATAATTGTTGTGAATAGAGCTGCTTTACTTTTTTTAACCCTTCCGGTTAAAAAAGCGTCTTTAACTTCGCTTAGGGCCTGGAAAATTAAATTTTTAGGAATTAAATCAGCAACTTTTCTATAAAATCCTAAAGAGTGGTCATCGTCTAGTTGATCTGCCATTTCTTGTGCAAGATACTCTTTTTCTGGGCTTCTTTTTTCTTTCTTATTAAAAATGGCGTTGCTTTTAACGTTATTTATTATATCAGTCTTATTAACGTAAGTATTAATAGGGTTGCTATTTGAAACTTCTAGATGTTCTAAATTGCCACTTCTAGAAGTCGTAATTTGCGACTTCTGCTTCAAGTTATCCACAAGTTCAGGCTTTAATACATATATTCTATTAGGATTTCCCTGACCTAAGCGCTTATCAATAATTAATTTATATTCGACAAGTTTTTTCTTGTACCTCATCACAGCGGTTCTATCGATTTCTAATAGCTCCGCCAATTCTTCTACGCTGAAAATTAAATAAATATATCCCCTTTCGTCTTTCCAGCTGTTTTTAATAGAGATATCCAGGCGGTCCCGCAAAATCGAATACATCAATTTTGGACCAAGAGCAAGCCCTTTGTAGACAGGATTATTAAAAAGAGCCTTTGGGGTCTGATAAAATCTAAGGGTAACTTCCTCTTTTTCTGTATAAAATCTTGTAGGTGCTAGCTTGTCGAAGTCATCATAATTTTTAAGGTTGGCAGAACTACCGGCATACGGCTTACTGTAGTTTTTATTCTTCTGAATTTTGTCCTGCTGTCCCATATTTAAAACCAATTGTCATAATGTAATATTGTAATATTACAAATAATATTGCTTACTTTATTCGTTCTAATATTTTAATTAAGTCAGCTTTATTAATTTCTAGTAAGTTTGCAAACAACTTAAAGGCAATTCTTAAGATATCAGCCTGCGAAACCTTGCCTCGTTTAATCTCTTTACTGAGCCTGTAAGCCGTATCTTTCACCCATTCGATTTCTCGCCTTGTAAGCCTAAAAGTTTGGGCCATATAAGCCGGCTCCCGAAGTTCTTCTATTTCATCATCATTAAATTGTAATATTGTAATATTACTTGTCATATTACTTGTAACATTGTTTACTTTATTAGCTTCTTTCTTGTTTTTAATCATTTTGGCTTTTTTGCTTGTTTGTTTGATTTCTTTTACAGACTCGGATTTAGGCTCAGCAGGCTGAGATGGGGGAGCCGGTGTAAAAAAAGCGTCTAGGCCGTTGCCAGCGGACTCTTTTAAGTTTTTGGTTAAATCATCATTATCAAATGATAAAGGTTGTCTTTTAGCCATTGATTATTTCCTCCACGATTTGATTATAAGCCTTTGAGCCTTCGTGCTCAGGATCAGCTAAAATAAGTGGGGTTTTTAAGTTGGGGGACTCTGTAAAACGAACCGAGTTTGTGATATAGGTGCCAAACATTTTAATGCCGGCGTTCTGGCTGGCCTTTTCCAGAGCCTGATAGATTTCCTGGCTGTTCAAGGTTCGCTTATCATATTTTGTCGCTAAAACTCCAAGATAGATAAGGTCCGGATTAGTTATTGCCCGGACTTTTGATACTGTTTTAGCCAGCAT
>CAYOLB010000018.1:0-2429 GCA_964404675.1 uncultured Atribacterota bacterium
TATTTTGCAATACATATCTTTCTTTTACAACAATCATTTTAGAATTAAACTGATAGCCTTTTGTCACTATTTTACGAAAATAGACTTTTTTTAATTCAACTTCCCATTCTTTTTTAATTTCAAGAGCATCTTTTTTGTAAAGAAATAGATGGTATCCAGTTTCATATGCATAAAATTCAATATTATTTTCAATAGGCAATAAATATGAATGACTATCTTTCATCCATGTATTAGTTTCAATAGGGTCATCCTCTGGCTGGTGTAATGGATATAATTTTCCATTTCTGCTTTTAAATATCTGCCAGCCATAGTTTTTGTTTACCTTGATTCCTGAATCTAAATATTCTAAGCACATTTTGACCTCCTTGTTAATTTTTTTTCTTTCCTTGTATCATATACAATACTGATTCTGCGCCTTCAATTTCCAGATCGGCACATTTCATAAATTCAAGAATATAATTTCTTTGAGTTTTACTTGCACCTGCAAGTAATCTCATCCACTGGCTTTTTCTAAGCTCATAAAAATCAATGAGCTCCTGCATTTTTTTTACAGCCTCCCCATCAAATGGGATACCCCACGCTAATGGATGGTAACTGTTAATATCATCTTCAAGCTCTTGTAATACCTTATTAATTTTTTCATCATCATTCATGTTGAACCTCTTGTAACAATCCATTAACTTTCATAATTTTAATTTTCTTATCCAGCACACCAGTCCGCCTGCTATATGCTACCTTCACAATAGCACTGTTTTCTGTATCAACAAGGCGCCACATAATTAATCCTGTATCACTTTCACTGCTAACAAGTGAGCTGTCTCTTACATCTGCATCAGTGGGCTCCTCAATAAGATTTACTTTTCTCATATGGCAGAGCAGGAATATCACTATATTATATTCAATAGCAATAGTTTTAAGAAATCGCACCACCTGCCCTATTTCAAGGCTTGTGTTTTTATTCCTTACTAAATCAAACAAAAAATGAAGGTGGTCAATAAACACCACGCCTATTCCATATTTAAATAGAGCTTCTAATATACGCTCTTTTAACCAGGGCAGCGAGTATGCTTTCAGTTTCAAGGGTGATATAAACAAAGGAAGTTCTGGGAAGGTTCGTAAAAATTGCCTTAATGTTAATTCATAGCTAAACCACAGGCTTTTAGTTGGAAGAAAATTCACAGTTAAGGATTGAGCTAATAATGTCTTGCCAGACTTTCTGGGGCCTGATATGGCTATTAATTCACCGCTCTCAAATCCTTCAAGTAACCTGTCCAAAGTGGGTAATTTACTTTTTACACAAATACCAGGTTCTTGGGTTTGTTTTAAAACATCATCAAGCTCAAAACTCGTAACCACCTGATCAGATCCTTTATAATTGAGGTATTTATTAATATCTATTGTTTCTTTATCCGGCATGATCCCACCTTTTTTTAATATTCACTTCATCTTCCCATCTCCTACCATTTAACCATGTAGCAGGATAGGGCCACTCAGGTACAAACTCACCTTTAGCTTTTGCATCCTTTTTTACTTGTTGCTGCATTTTAACAGCATCTAATATCACAGGTAATAAAGTTTTCATATCCTCTGTTTTTTCTATTTTTTGCCACGCCTCCCATGCTTTCTTTTTTGCTTCATGTCGAGGATACAAGTCATAAAAATTAAGAAAATTTGAGCTATATATATGTATATTATTATTCTTATAATAATATACTTCTTGTTTGTGTCCTTTTTTTTGTTTTTGGGGTGGCCTTTTTTTTAACCCCTCATCTTGAAAGCTATGACTAATTTGAATTTCCTCATTACTTTGGGTGTCCTTTTTTTTGTTTTTGGGGTGTCCTTTGGGTGTCCTTTTTTTAGAAGTGCCCTGATAAAACTCCCAGCTGGTAAGGGTTATAAGAGAATATTGGGTGGCCCCCTGCATGGTAATATTCCCCATTTTCTCTAATTTATAAATGCGATTACGTATTGTTGAAGGACTCATTTTTAATTCTTTAGCTACACTTTTTCTGCCGAAAATAAATTGACCTGGATTTATCCAAATTTCAGCACCACCTTTACCAGTTTTAACTGGAACCCATTGTCCTTTATGGTTGGCTTTCATAAGACACCACATCCATAATTTGAAAAGACCTGCATTTTGAAATACCGGCGATTCAATGGTTTTTCGATATAGTTTTATAAATCCATCTTCCAATTTAGGCTCTATATAATACCCATGCACCCAGATGATGGTTAGGGTCATCACCAACAAGAGGATTGCTGGTTTCCAGGTGCACAGGTGTATAGTTATAATTTTTCACGGAACCCCTAACTTAAGATTATTTTATATATGCACTATTACAACAGCGTTGTCAAGCATCTTTTCATATTCCTGCTCGGTAACATTTTAGAGAAAAAAACAAATATAAGGGATAATATTACTGGTC
>CAYOLB010000019.1:0-4261 GCA_964404675.1 uncultured Atribacterota bacterium
ATCAAGCCACCCGAGTACATTCTCAGCTAATCCGATAATATTGCCAAAATCCCCTCCGGACACAAATTCATTCAGTAATGTTTCAACAACATCAGTTCCAGAAGTTCCGATGGCAGCAGAGGATTGACTTTGAGCAGCATCCATAAAACCACCAAGCAATGTTTCCAGCAGGTTTTCACTGCCGCTTGCTACTGCCTGCCCGCCCGCGGCCATACTGGCAAAGCTTTTAATACATTCACTGTATTCTTCCCCTAATTGTATTTCATCATATGTCTCCAGTATGGAATTGACCTTATTAACCCTGCCGTAAGGGAAAAATATAGACAATCCATTGGCATTGGTTATATTGTTTGATGTTCGGTTATATTTTATACATCCGCGCAGGACATCAGCCAATGCCTCAGACTCTGCTGTGTTCAAATTTTCAGCAAAATGGATTAAATCTATCTGATTAATCCTGGAAGAGGAGGCAAATTCCTTGGTTCCGGCACGGGCATTGGAAACTAAATGAAAATTATCATTAATTATAAGGTTATTAGCTGAAGAGGCAAATTTTGCCATTGTATCAGGGACAGTACCTTTTAATTCTGCCAGATCAATCAAGGAAAGAGTAGCCTGGCTTTGAGGAACCTGAGCTCGAACATATCTAACATAATCATCAATTAATCTTTTTCCTAATTCTATTGTTGGCATAGAAGTATTCTCCGAAAGAGCAGTAATCCATCCGGTATAATACCAGCCAATCCCCGGCTCTACCTCTTCTGAGGCAATCATATAATCAGCATATGCTTCTAATACAACAGCTGTTTCCAGCGTAGCCATTAAGCAGGCATCAAAACCAATTAAATCAAAGTAGCATCCACTATCCTTTAAGGCAAGATTAATTTCATCTAATGTCATACTGTCATTGGCATGATACTGGTCATAACCGTAGCCACTCAATGATCCGCCACCATGGTCCCACATTATCAGCAGATACCGGTCTGCAGGGTACTTGGCTGCACTGTATCTGATGAAATCAGATAGCGTAGCAGGATTTACCATTGACCTTCTTCCTAAATCTTCTTCCAGCATTTCAAGTCCTTCATTTAATATACGATAACGCTGGTTTGTGCGACTGTCTATAACATCATTCTGCCAGCGGGATGTGCCGCCTGTTTCTACTATGATGTTAACATTTTCAGCTATTTCAGCATTTAGTATCTCCTGTAAATCTGAGGTAGCCATTCCTCCCCGGCTCTCCAAATCTGTACCACACATATATATCATCATTGTTACTGTATCACTGCCATTTCCTTGCAGTATTGTCCTCTTATCCCTGGCCAGTTCAGAAACAGCTGTTACTACCGGATAGGCACCTGTATCGCCAGAAGAAATTATTCCCGCACTGTCGTTATATTCAGATTGGACATTAACATTATCATTATCAGACACATAATTCAGTACTTCTCCTATGTCTGACCCTGTGTTATTAAAAAGATAATATATTGCAAAGATAATAAAAACAATTATCCCGATTATTTTTGACGCTCCCGAAGAAGTCTTGCTCTTTCTAGCTGAAGACCAGTTTTCGGAATTACTCCCTCCGGAGGCTGCCTTTCCTGTTCGTCCTGAATAGCCCTGTGAGTTTCCTACAGGCCTACTGCTTGTTTTTTCACCTACACCACTACCCCTTCTTTTAAAAATATCAGCAGAACCTGAACCAACACGTTTTTTTCTTCCTTCAGGCCTTTTTCTTTCCATCTATAATAATCTCCCTTTTGTAAGCTATAATCTATGGTATATAAAAACTGTAATGAATACCTAATTATACCACCGGAAGTATTTATGGAGTAGAATATTTTTTATAGCATAGTAGGTAAAAAAACAAAAAAGAAGAAGCCACCCTTTTGGGGTGGCTTCTTCTTTAGTTAGGAGGTCTAAAAATGAAAAAGTTATTTGTTGGTTGGCTGGTTTGCTTTTTCAATTTTCAAACTTCCTATATTTTAACATGAAAAAATATGATGTCAAGGGATATTGAGAAAAAAATCACAAAAAAAATTTTTGATTTTTCTTTTTAAATGGTTTATTATAAAAAGCAAACATTTGTTTGCTATTATTAAAACTTTACATAGTTTTGAAATTAACAAAATTGAAGGGTCAAGAATTGCAAGAAAAAATAAAAATGGAACAGCTGGAATATTTTGGTATTCCTGACTATATTGTAGATATCTGGAAAAAATATTACTCTGATACCTTATTGCCTGTTCAGGAAAAGGCCATCCGACAGTTTGACATTTTACAGCATAACCATAAACAGGTATTAACTGCTCAATACAGCAATAAATCTGCTAATCTTTTAGTCATTTCACCCAGCTCTTCTGGTAAAACCCTGGTAGGAGAAATAGCAGCCTTAAAGGAAATAATTTTTCGTAAAAAAGTCATATTTTTGGTTCCTCTAAGGGTGTTAGCTGAAGAAAAATACAAACATTTTTGTCAATTGTACTATTCAATCGGTCTAAAGGTAAAGATGTCTTCCAGTGACCATCGTTATGATGACTATGACATCATTCATGGCAATTTTCATATTGCAGTTATTGTCTATGAAAAATTTTATTACCTGCAACTGCAGTATCCTAATTTTCTCAATAATGTATCTCTTGTTATTGCTGATGAAATCCAGCTAATTAATGACCCGCAGCGTGGTCCTTTTCTTGAGAATAACCTTAATTATCTCAGAAATAAGCATCCTCGTATCCACATTATCGCCCTTTCTGCCTTCACTGAAAATGCACATCATCTTGGCATTTGGCTAAATGCATCTGTCCTTTTTTCTTCCTATAGACCAATTGAACTGCGCAAGGGAATTATCCGTAATGGAATTTATAAATACCTGGAACACAATACCGGGATAACAGGTAAGGAAATCTTTTTTAAGAAGAATGAAGTTCAGGAATGTAATCTCGCCAGTTATCTAAACGCTACGCTCAAATATTTGCTTGGCAGTAACGAATCCAGCCTTATCTTCTTCCCTACTAAAAGAGAAGCCAGAATCTGGAGCAGATGGTTAGCCAGTCAGTTCCATTTGCCTGCTGCTGGCAATACTATTAATAAATTAACTACTGTGGAGGATTCTACATCCCGGGATGAATTATTATTTCTTCTGCAAAACAGTATTGCCTATCACTGTACAGATCTTTCAAGAATTGAAAGGCAGCTTATCGAAGAAGGGATTCGAATGGGAGAAGTCAAGATAACCTGTGCTACCGAGACACTCGCCATGGGAATTAATTTACCGGTTAACAATGTAATCCTAACCGGACAAAAGATAATTTCCAAAAGAGATTATAAATCTTTAGAAAGGGGCTATCATAAAAGGGCTTTGAGTCTTTCTGAAGTTGAAAATATGGGTGGTAGAGCCGGGAGGCTGAACAAACAGAGCGGTTTTGGCAGAATTATTTTTTTGGCACCTTCTCTTATTGAACTGAGTGCTTATCAACACTTATATTTCAATCTACCCACCCAGGCAGCTAATTCTACTACGAACTATTCATATCCAGCCATTCAGGCACAATCACTACAGGTACAAGAGTCCAGTCCTGGCACTGCAATTATAACTGCATCCATACCTGTTAACTTTACTATTCCGGAAGAAAAACCAATCAAGATTGAGCATGACCTATTGACTTTTTTTCTGCACTGTATTGCTCAAGGACATAATTCTATTGACGATATTTACAACATTGACAGACAAAATGGTGAAATAACTGACAAACATTTTTGGAATCACAAATCTTATGAAAAAATTAACAAAACAAAAATTACAGAAATTTTAGAACAATTAGAAAACTATAATCTCATAAAAAAATATCCTGATGAATCTTATTATTTAACTCACATGGGTTCCCTACTTATTGCACGAGGCATCACTTTTGATACTTATATTCATTTTCAAAAATGGCTCAGTAGATTCAACAAAAATGACATTAGTGAATTGGAAGTCCTTTTTCTTCTTGCTACCAGCAATAATGGCAGGGATTTTTACATTCCTTTCCCCATAAACGAGAGAACAAAAAGTAAAAAAACTGTATTCAGGAAATGGAAAGAATACCTTCGTATGCGTATGTTAGGTCTTATATTTGAACTGGGAGAAGACCACAAACCTATTTTTCGAATTAATCTGGATAAATATGAGGACAATGAATCTAATATAGATTCTAAAATTAATTTAGAAAAATACCTGGCAATAAAAAAGACACTGCTGATGTTTGACTGGATTAGC
>CAYOLB010000020.1:0-1699 GCA_964404675.1 uncultured Atribacterota bacterium
ATACAGCAGAGGAACTCTTTAAAGAACTAGGGATTTGACATTGTTAAAGATAAAAATTGAGAAAAGGTTCAAGAAAGATATTGAAAGGGATAAGAGAAGCGGTAAATACTCACAATTAGATTTTGAAATATTAAAGCATATCATTACTACATTACAAGAAGAGAAACCAGTTGACCCTATTCATAAAAAGCATTCTCTACTAGGGACATCGAAGGGGTATGAGGCGATACATATTAAAAGCGATTGGAATCTGATATTTAAAGTAGAAAAGCCTTTCCTAATACTTGCCATGATTGGTTCTCATCCTCAGTTTTACCAAAAAATGAAGTGATTCTTAAAGCTACGAAAGTCTAATGCGAAAACAATTGTGATATGATATAATTTAAAATATAATCTAATTAGGCTATGTGGAGGTAAGTGATGAAAATAAAAGAAATTGTCTTTGTGGTTGAAGAAGATCCGGAACAAGGGTATTCAGCAAAAGCCTTAGGGTATTCTATTTTTACTGAAGGAGATAGTTTAACGGAACTCAAAGATAATATCAAAGATGCAATAAAATGCCATTTTGATAAAGACGATATGCCTCTTTATGTTCGCTTGCATATTATAACGGAGGAAAAATTCGCCTGTGCATAAGATACCCAGGGATATAAGTGGAAAAGAATTAGTCAAAATACTTGGTAAATTAGGTTATAAAGAGGTTAGAAGAACCTCAAGCCATATCAGATTATCTGCAAATATTTCAAATAAATTAACTCACCATATTACTATTCCTGATCATAATCCGATAAAGATTGGAACATTGAATAATATAATAAGTGATTTGGCTGATAATTTAAAAATTGAGAAAAAAGAATTAATAGAAAAACTATTCCACCATTAGATGATTTGAAAATTAATATTGTAAAATAGAGATATTGTTTATATGTTATTTTATTGTATATTGCATTCTGATTTTTGTATTTTGCATTTATCCAAAAACCAGAAACCAAAAACCGACAACTGACAACTATTTTTTATGTATTTTGTATTTAACTTATAACTCGAAACCTTATTATAGATGTAGCTATATGAAGATAATTTTGAGAAATATATTACATCATTTGATATAAATACTGCATTAATCTATAATTACTACGAAGACTAAATATTTCAATATATTAAAATAAATAGAATTTTACAATACAAGAAAGGAGATGACCGCTTTGGATAAACCGACATTTGTATTTACAGGAACTATTATTAGTGAAAAAGATGGTTACAGTTCCTTATGTATAGATCTTGATGTTGCTTCTCAGGGCGATACCAAGGAAGAGGCTAAACAGAATCTCATGGAGGCAGTTACTCTTTATCTAGAAACTGCAATAGATAATAATTTGCCCTTAATACGTCCTGTTTTGAAAAATGATAATCCAATAAATACAAGACCCGACGATATTGTAGAGATTTTTAAAATGAATATTAGTTTTCAAGTTCAAGCCTATGCCTAAATTACCTATAGGTTGAATTATATAGTTTTATATTTTTAAGGATTTGTATTTTTTATATTTGTATTTAACCGGCAAACTGGTGAATTGGTGAACCGGTGAATTGTCTTTCTATAACTGGCCAACTAGTTAATTGGGCAATTGTATTTCTGTAATTGGTAAACCGGTAAACCGGCAAATTGGTCAATTGCATTTCTTTAATTGGTAAACTG
>CAYOLB010000021.1:0-2696 GCA_964404675.1 uncultured Atribacterota bacterium
GCAAATATTAGCTCGACAGAAAAAACGATATAGGAAAGCCTGTGAGGAAAAATATAGAAAGGAGATGTAAAACTGATGATTTTATCAGAAATCAGGAAAGCAATTGACCGGAACTTTAAGACTGAATCACTAATGTTGGCTCAAAGATACTGCCAGGGCTACATTGACAGCCTGAAAACCTATGGGGTAATTAACCTGAGAGACTGGCATGATCTGAATAATTATATCTCGGAAAGGTTCAAAGAGAAACTTGATTTGCAGGTTGAAAAAGGTAAAAGCTGGCATAAGGAATATTTTTTGAAGGGGTAATTGATGGCAAATCCACAAAAGGAAAACGGATATACAAGTATATCAAATGAATTGGTTGAGGCTTTTGCAAAATATATTCCTGGCCACAGTGAGGGAAGAATACTTTTTGCTATACTCAGGAAAACTTATGGATGGCATAAAAAAAGCGATTCCATTTCAATTAACCAAATTGTGGAATTAACAGGTATTGGCCGGAGAATGGTTATATATGCCTTACAAAATCTTGAAGCTAAAAACATGATAATTATCAAAAGGAAACGGGGTAGGGGACATAAAAACGAAGTAAATCAGATAGGTTTACAAAAAAATCATGAAAAATGGGTAGTGCAAGAAAAATCAAAGCAATACAGGAAAGTCTTACAGGATAGGAAAGACAACTATCAAAAATCTAAACAAAAGGTAGTGCAAGAAATAGAGGGTAGTGCAAGAAACGGTAAAAGGGTAGTGCAAGAAATGGAAAATAACAGTGAATTTCTTGCACCCACAAAAGAAACTATTACAAAAGAAACTAATACAAAAGAAAGATCTAAGATTGTGTTTTTTGACTTTGATAATGGCAAGTGGAATATTCCAAAAGATGTTTATCAAAAATGGAAGGAATTATTTAAAGATATTAATATTGATGTTCAATTGGAAAAAATGAAATATTGGCTAATTAATCATAATGATGCTAGAAAAAAACATGAAATAAATAAAAGTTTTCCCATATTTGTTGTGAACTGGTTAGAGAAAAAAGAAAAAGAACTAAAAAAGGAAGGTGATTTTAATGGAAAAGATAAACCAGATTATGGAAAAGGCAATATCAAAGACAAATATAAACACCTCGAAACAAGATATTCCAACCTGGAAAAATAATTGCATTATCTGTGGCAAGGAATTTAAGTATCAAGAAGAAGCTAATATATATGGTACTGGGCCAAAGAAAGAGCATAGATTTTGTTCAAAAGAATGTTTTGAAATATATCTGGAAAGGGGATACCAGAGAAAAATTCTGGCGGTGTTGCCTTTAAAATACATTGAGATTGAATGTGATAGGAAAGAACTTATCAAAGAAGGGCAGAATGAGTCCATGTTTATTACTGGATCAGTAGGTGTAGGTAAAACAGTTTTAATGGCTGGAATTGTAAAAAATATCTTACATTCAGAGAAAGGATCTGTAGAGTGGATCAGTTATCCTGGATTTATTATGGAATTGCAGAGTCTTTACAGGAGAGATGATACTATTTCACCATTTGAAAGAGCTGAAGATATTGCAACTTATCGAGGGACATTATGTATTGATGATCTGGGTGCTGAGAAGATAACGGATTTTGTAAAACAGATTACCTATTACATTATCAATTATCGAGAGCAGGAATGTTTACACACCATTGTTACATCTAATTTCTCATTACAAGAAATAGATGAACAGATAGATTCAAGAATAAGTTCCAGAATTGCCGGAATGTGTAAGATTGTAAAACTGGAAGGAAAAGATAGAAGGTTGCAAAAGAAAAAATAAAGAGAATTAAAATTGGGGCAGGGTTTATTCTCCAGGCTACCTCCTATAAATAAAAAAAGCCAGCCACGGAGTCCTTACCTGCCCCAGGAAATAAATAGATAAAAAGGAAGGATTTTAAAAATGATAAATAAAGAATGGTTAGAGGAAATAAAAAAGGAAGATGATAATTTCTATTTAGAAAGATCCCAAAGAACAAGAACTGATTACCGTCAGGCAAAAGCCCTTGAAATTATAGCAGAGGAATTAATTCAAATGAATAAGAAGATTGATCTTGCTGAAAAATTGAAAAGGGAAATTAACAAAGGGTAAGATGAAAAAACTAAAATTAATACAATATATACCTAAGGAGAAAGATATTAAAAGATTGATCAGGGATTATTTGACTGTAAAGGGCTGGTTTCATTTTAATATCCAGCAAAGCACTGGGGCTCATAAAGGTATTTCAGACCTTATTGCTATAAAAGATAGAAGGGTATTGTTTATTGAAGTAAAAGGCCAATCTAAAAGAGCTAAACAGTCAAATCATCAAATTGAATTTCAAAAAAATATTGAATCCCAGGGTGGGGAATATATTTTGGTCCGGTGTTTGGAAGATTTGATTGAGAAGGGAGTATAATGCTGAATTCAAATAATCAGGGTGATAAAATTAAAGAAATTGAAGTCAGGTGCAAGAAGTGCAACAGAAGATTATTTGATTTGTTGCCAGGTGATTTATATAGTAGATCAAAGCCGATTGAGATTATTTGTCCCAGGTGCGGGGCAGTTAATATTGTTAAAGTTGAGGTTTATGAGAGAGTTGTGGTAAAATTAAAAAACTGAGGATAAATAAGAATTATGAAAGATTTTTTAATTTGTCTTTGTTGGTTATCAGGTATATTTTTAATAA
>CAYOLB010000022.1:0-8700 GCA_964404675.1 uncultured Atribacterota bacterium
TTTTATAATAACTGTTGCAGTAGTAATAGTTTATTCTTTTACAATGGTATTTGCCCAGGACTACAGGCAGGCCCAGAGAAACAGCTACAGGTTAAAATATGTATGTGAAGAATTATCAGCATCAGGGGCAGCCTTTTATAATCTGGAAGACTATTCAGAGGGATATACTATCTTTAATACCGAAGAGGGTATAGGGGCCATAAAAGATCAGTTAATTAACCTTCTTTCAGTAGATGGCAGCTTGACACCAATAGACAATTCATACTGGTTAGAACCGATAAAGTATAAAGTTTATTTTTATGATGATTCAGGGGTCTGTAAAGTTTATTCTAATGGAAGTTTTGAAAGGGAAGAGACTTTTACATATGGCAGCACTCATGAAGATGACTGGACCTCATATAATACGGTTATCTCTTACCCCACTGTAGTTGTAAGCATTAATGCAGGACCGGCAATGTTCAGGGTAAAATTTTTAGATTCCATACCGGATATTATAAGGAGCTCTTCTCATGAATGGGAAGTAAGATAAACAATAAATTTTAATAGTATAAGAATTTAAGATATTGATACAGTTCTCGGCTTACGCACTAACCCCAATAATACCAAGTAGAGGTATCTAGCGATCCCCCGAAACTAACCTTAATTTATTTATTAATTATACCATTTTTTAACTGTTATGATAATGTTAATAAATCGGTATTTATTGTAAGATACAGCAATTAGATATAGTTTTACCCCTCAGGATACTCACTATTTCTTTACTATTTAAAAAGACTAAAATTATGCTATCATTATTGATAAATTCTGCATGGTGGGCAGACCAATCATGATAGGGAAATTTTAATTTTAGGTGAATTTATATCAGAAGAAACCAGCAATACTAACATTATTTTATACATAAGTCTAAATTTTTTATATTTTCACAAATATTTCTCTAAATGCCTCAAATTCAGGGGTAACTTTGCTGGTAGAGCTAAAGATTATGATAGCAGCAAATACTAAAAAAGAAATATTGGGTATTAGTCTTTTTTCTTCTAGTAATCATAAAAGCTTCTAAAAATATAATAGTTGGAGGCCATTTTTTTTCTCCGGGCTGGTAACCCTAATACCACACCGGCAAAGATTAATACATCATCTCCAATTTCCGAGGTCTCCCTGATTACCACTCCCATACAGTGATTGATAAATACTCTTCTTCCTATCTTTGCCACTGGGTGTATTTCTATTCCGTTTAATAGGCGGTTGAAGTGAGACACAAGTCTTCCTATAAATAGCAATCTATTTATCCAAAAAATGAGCTATTCTATGAAACCAGATGACGTGGAGGTCAGGATAGGTAAATAATACTTCAAAGGCATTCCTGGTTGCGGGGTCTTTTGCAATGGCAGTGTTTATACCCTCTTTAAGTCTTTTAAAAAAAACATTTCATTTCTTCAGCTATATTTATATTCTATCAAAATCTTGATCTAATTTTATTTTTCCATAAATTTTTATTTTTTTAGTTTTGTTTCTTTTAACTGGTAAATATTTTCAAAATAAAGGGATATAAAAAAATCACATTTGACTTTAACAATTATAGGAGTATGGTAATTAGAAGATATTAAATGGAGGCAAGAGTTTACGAGCTATAGAGGTCCTTATTTTAAAACAATTTGTTTTAAAAGAGGGGCTTTTTTATTTTTAAACAAAGGAAAGATTGATATGGGAAAAAAAGAATTTATAAACTTTCTTCTTGTAAATGAAATAAGTGTTCAAGAAAAAAATATGGAATATTACCGGAAAGAAAACAGAATAAATTCAGACTATATTATTAGTAATATGAAAGAAAAAAATCCCCAGGATATCTCTCTTAGTTATCTAGAGCTTTCAAAGAAGATAAAAAAAGATTTCTCAAAGATAAAAAAACTCCTGAGAGACGATCTTTATGCTCTTAACAACAATCAGATAAAAATAATGGAAATAATCATGAAATGGGCAGAATGCAAAATACAGTCTTATATGTATTACTCCAATTACCTTGCCTATAGGAATCCTGAGGATGTTGACAAATTTATCAGCTTAAGAGAAGAAGCAGAAAGTAAAAAAGACGAGATCTTGCTGTCAATTTCAAAATTATAATTTTTTTATACAGATTTTTACTTAATGCCTTATAGGGAATATATAACTGAAATAGAAGGAATAACTGGAAAAGGCCCTGATGCTAAAGCAAGGAGAAGGGTTCTTTCCCACTGCAGACCAGGAGAGAAACTAATTCTAAAACACCGACCCATGCTTCGTGATGAGAATGCCATTGAAGTATGCAGACTTGATGGCACCAGAATTGGTTGGTTATCCCAGACTGTAGAAAATGAGATTGTAAATCTTGTTGATAGAGGAGAAGAATTGGCTGTTAAAATCCATAAGATTGGCTTAGGCTGGTGGCCATTTTCTGGAAACATAATTTGCACTATAAGGATACTTGCTCATTTTTCTGAAGGGAGCTAATTAATATCATAGGACTCTTAAAAAAAAATTATAGGTCATATCCTTTAACTGTAATTAGCGAAGGGGTTAAAATTGAAGGGAAAGTAACATTTCCTGGACCGGTTAATATAAATGGTACAGTAACTGGAGAAATTATTTCCGACAGTTTACTAATAATTGAAAGAGAAGGAAATGTTAATGCTAAAGTAAATGTTAAGGATGCTGTAATATCAGGTCATTTTAAAGGCGACATGGTAGCATCAAGGTTTGTAGAGATTACTTCTAACGGTAGGTTTGTAGGTAATCTGACTCAAGAAAACGCAATGCTATCTGTTGAAAAAGGAGGATTATTTAAAGGTAAAAGCATTATAGTCAAGAAAAAAAATTTACAGAAAAAACCATAATATAATTGATTTTGACAGTAAGACTATTTAATACTGATTTAAAAAATCAGAGTTATAAAAACTTTTATATAAAGTACTTTCGCATTATACTCCTGATTAAAGGTATATAGATTTCAAAAAGGTATGATGAAATGAAGAACTTAAGAGAAAGCAAAAAGGCACTAATGTTAATTGCAATACTAGTCTTGGTTATAGGATTTTCGTGTTGCAAGGAATCCGAGCCTATTATAGAAATAAACGAAAATATAGCTGATAGAATGATAAAGATAATGGCAGAAGGAGATACCATTTATTACTATGAAACTCTTTTTTGGAACAAAAAAAAATTCTCAGAAATATTAAAATATAAATCTGATTTTTTTTATAATAAAATAGAAGAGTTTAAAAAAACATATGGTGTGGATACTGATAACTTTAGGATGGAATTTATAGAAAATGACAATGCAACCCTTCTAAGTTATGATATACATAATAAATTTAACGGTAATTGGTATGATTTTCATTGGTTCTTAAATCCTTTAGATTTGGATTTTCTTGATAGTCCTTTCGAGAAATATGAAACAGGGCTTGCCTAGAAAGGGAATATTAATGGAACAAAACTGTTATTGATTTGCAGTTCACTTTTCCTATAGGTAAATGTCATGCTCACGTTTGGCCAGAATAATTAGGGGAAGTAAGTAAGATTAAAATTACTTTATGATGATCAAACGGCCGGGAAAGTCTTCAATTCTGACAGATATTTTCATAGATATGATTTAAAAATTAAAAAAATATAGGTATTGATAATGGTGAATTAGGTAATAAAAATTTGGCTTATAATGGATATTATAAAATAGCTGTTTATAAATCAGAAGAAGGAATTGATAAAGTTTTAAAAAGGTATTTCTGCTAAAAAGTGAATATACGAAATATATACCCAATAAAAAAAGTTATTTTACCACTAAACTCAATTGATAACAAATATATTGTATGTTATTATCTATTAGGTTTGTTTAACAGAGAATCCTTGATAACTTAATAGCTAACTTAGGGGAGCAATTTGCTGAGAGGACAGTTGTTAAAACTGTTGACCCTTTAACCTGATCTAGGTAATGCTAGCGTAGGAAAAGTTATAAAGGACTACTAATCTATGCTGGTTAGTAGTTTTTTGATTTTTAGAGTTTTATTCAAAATTATCTTCTGGTGATATAAAAATGAATTATGAGGCAAAAGCATTGACCATAGCTGGCTCAGACTCTGGAGGTGGAGCTGGAATACAGGCAGACTTGAAAACATTTCAAGCTTTTAATGTTTTTGGAATGTCGGTAATTACTTCTGTAACTTCTCAAAATACACAGGGTATTAGATCTATATATGATATAGATCCAAAAATTGTTGGGGATCAGATAGATATGGTCATGGAAGATATAGGAGTAGATGCGGTAAAAATAGGTATGTTATCAAACTCGAATATTATAGAAGTGGTGTGTAAAAGAGTAAAGAAATACAACATAGAAAGGTTGGTTATAGATCCTGTTATGATATCCAAAAGCGGAGCCTCGCTTTTAAAAAGTGAAGCAGAGGACACTTTGTTAAAAAATCTCCTTCCCATTGCTTTTTTGGTAACTCCTAATCTTTATGAAGCTGAAAAAATTTGTGATTTTAAAATAAATAATGACCAGGATATGAAGAAAGCTGCAAAAATTATATATGAAAAAGGTATAAAAAATGTACTTATAAAGGGAGGGCACCTTTCCGGCAAAGAAGCTATTGATATTCTTTTTAATGGCAAAGAATACAGTTACTATAAGTCTGAAAGGATTGAAACTAAAAACACACATGGCACTGGCTGCACCTATTCTTCAGCAATTGCAGCTTCACTAGCTAAAGGAATGGATTTATATGATGCTGTATATATTGCTAAAAGTTATATTACCAAAGCAATAAAAGAGTCTCCTACTAATATAGGAAAGGGAAGTGGCCCCTTATATCACAATATCAAGATTAATAAAAATTAAATATAAAGTTGATACTTTAGTTATGGGTATATCAGAAAAATTAAAAAAAGATGGCAAGCCAGTTTGGGATAGGATTGATTCCCACCCCTTTATAGTGGAACTTTGTGAAGGGACCCTGGACCGTGAAAAGTTCAAATTTTATGTTCTTCAGGATTATCATTATCTGGTTTCAGCAATTAAAAATTTTAGCATAATAACTTCAAGAGCAGATACATTCGAGGACATAATTGAAACTGTTGAAATCGGACACCTGGTATCGATAAGCGAATATAAAAGTTATTTGAAACTGCTTAAAAAACTAGGATTGACTATAAAAGATGCTTCAGAGACTCGACCAATTCCAGTTGTTTTATCATATACAAGTTTTCTTTTTTCAATCAGTAGCCAGAAGTCTTTTCCCGAAGCAATGGTATCTATTCTGCCCTGTTTTTGGTCTTACGGGGAAGCAATTAAATATAATAAAGAAGGTTTGAAAAAAAATAATGATGATATCTACCTTGAATGGACTTCAATATATTTTTCTAAAGACTATGTACAATTGTTAGAAAGGATAAAAAAATTGATTGATAAAGCAGCAATAGGCTTTCCTTATGAAAAATTAAAAGATATATTTCTTAAATCCAGTAGATACGAGTATATGTATTGGGATGACATGTATAATTTAAAAAATTGGCCGGTTTAGACTATGAAGATATTAGTTACCAATGATGATGGAATAAAAGCAGAGGGGATTATTAAATTAACAGAAAAACTTTCCCAGAATAATGAAGTATATGTTGTTGCCCCAGAAAAAAAGTTACATGGTATTGGAGCAGGTGTAACCTTTGAAAAACCTTTAAAAGTAGAAGATTATCCCCTGGATGTTGGAGAGAAAAAATCATATATGGTATATGGTACAACAGCAGATTGCGTAATTTTAGCTTTGGATGTCCTGATAAAAGATTTTGATATTTTAGTATCCGGGATAAATGACGAACCTAATGTAGGTGATGATGTAAGATTTTCTGGTACGGTTGGGGCCTGCATTGAAGCAACTTTTTCAGGTATTAACTCATTTGGTGTATCTATTGAATACAGTAAAGGTAAAAATAAGTTTGATACAGCCATAGAGTTTTCAGCTTATCTTATAGATTTTATTAAGGAAAATAAGATGCCGAAAGGAGTTTTTCTAAATATAAATGTTCCTAATGCTGAATTAAAAAAAATAAGAGGGGTAAAGTTTGTTAAACTGGGTAGAAGACAGTATTTGAATAGGGTACATAAAATAACAAATCCATACAATGAAGATTTTTACTGGATTGGAGGCAAGTTAATTTTTGATAAGGAAAAAGATACCATAAATTCAGCTTTAAAGAAAAATTTTATTGCAGTAACTCCCATGTCAGTGGATACTACCACATATAATTTTTTAGAGGAGATGAAGGACAAATGGAAAATAACCTTTCCATGCTAATAAGAGAAGCTGCAAATTATTGGGATAAGATGAGGAAGTTAAGACCACTAATCCATCATATTACAAATTATGTTGCTATGTCAGAACAGGCCCATATAACATTAGCTATAGGTGCCAGTCCAGTCATGGCTCCAGAGGTTGATGAATCACCCGAGATGTGCAGCAGTGCTGATGCTCTGCTTTTAAATATCGGCACACCTTCCAAAATCCAGCTTACTTCTATGATAAAAGCCCAGAATGCAGCAAATAATAAAGGTATTCCCATCCTATTAGATCCTGTGGGTTATGGGGCTACCGGGTTTAGAAACTATGTGGTTGATAAAATCTTAAAAAATGGGCAGGTTTCTGTGATTAAAGGAAATTACGGAGAAATTTCAGCCATTGCTGGTATAAAGGGGACAATTAAGGGCGTAGATGCTTTGAAGGATGGAAGCCCCGATCTTTCCTTAACTATTAAATCGCTATCCAATAAATTTAATACCATTGTAGTAGCTACGGGAAGGGAGGATTTAATTACAGATGGTAAAAAAACTATGAATATTTGTGGTGGTAACCAGCTCTTGACTTATATAACAGGGTCAGGATGCTGGTCGGGTTCTATTATTGCATCGGTTCTGGCAGTATCAGAAAATCTCTTTACAGGAACGATTGCAGGACTCATTGCATTGAAACTTGCCTCAGAAAAAGTCAATGCTAGGAAAGTAGGTTCATTTAGAGTAGGGTTATTCGATGAACTTTTTGTATTAAAAGGAAAAGATATAGCTGAAAGAGGAGATATGCTTAGATGGATCTGACACTTTATGTGATTACTGATGAAAAAATAGGGCTTGGACGTAGTCACGTCTATCTGGCGGGGGAAGCCCTAAGGGGTGGAGCTACTGTAATTCAACTAAGGGATAAAAAAAAGAATAGCAAAGAGCTTTTTAGAATTGGTCTTCAAATTAGAAAATTGACCAAAAAATATAATGCCTTATATGTTGTTAATGACAGGCTGGATATTGCATTGGCCACTGAAGCTGATGGAGTTCACCTGGGATTAGATGATTTACCAATCACAGCAGTTAGAGGAATAATGAAAAAAAGACTTATAATTGGTGCCTCTGTTTCATCAGTTCATGAAGCCAGAAAGGTGCAAAGAGAAGGAGCAGATTACTTGAGCGTACAGAGCATTTTCCCCACCACAAGCAAAGACGATGTTAATGTTGTGGGGCTTGAAAGATTAAAAGAAATTATAAATGTTAGTAAAATACCTGTAATAGCCATTGGGGGAATAAATCTCGATAATGTTAACATGGTTATAGGTGCTGGGGCTAATGGTGTTGCTATAATCTCTGCTATTATGTCTAAAAATGATGTTAAAGATGCTACAATATTATTGAAAAAAGAAATTGTAAAGAATCTTAGTTCTTAATTTATTTAATAGTTATTAGATTAACTAAATAGAGTGAAATTGATAGGATTGCTTTAGAATTAAATAATTAAGCTAAAGAATTGGGACTTGGAATTGCCATTTCCTGATTAAAATAATTTCATTTCAGTTTATCGGTAAAAAAGTCTTTCACATAATAATTGAAATCATTTTCATTTAAAAAATCCATTCATATCACCTTCAAAGAACATAATGTTTTAATATTTTTTCATTTTATTTTTTATATAATTATTTTTCAAATAAGAGAGCTTGGATATAGTAAGTTATGATAAGTAAAAGGCTGCATTAATATATATATCCCTGGAGGTATTGGTTATATACTCGAGAGAGGTACTAAATAAAACACTATTTTAAATAAATTAGATTCGAGATATCGATTGGGTGCGGGGTATTTAATAAAAACAGTACATGTGCATGGTTACAGACCCTAGTATTATTGAAAAAACCCACCATATAGGCTTTTTTACCTCCAGAAATCTTAAAAAATAATGTCAAAGACAGCTATTAAATGACTAGAAAATGGCCCAAATATGTCAAAAAATGTTGAAAAATGTCGTTTTTTAAATTGTTAAATTTTTATAGAATCTCGCTTAAATCTAAAACCTTTGATGTTGAAAGTAAGCAAATAAGGCAAAAAATAAAACCCCAAGTTATCTTTCACCATAACTCACGCCTTAGGCTACTCAACTATCTTGGGGCCCGCTTCTAAAACTTAATCGGTTCCTCTTTGAAAAACAATTTACTTTTTATACCCTTTCGGGTATAAATTTCAGCTATCTCCAAAGATTTACCTACATTTTAGAAACAAAGATAATATATCAGACAGAATGTCTGAAGTCAAATTAAATTTTCTTATATGTCATCTACAAGTTAAAAGTGAACTCTTTTTATAGGATTTAAAGTTTAAAAGTGAACTGCTTTGCAGCTATAATCTAAAACCATTGGTAACTGGGA
>CAYOLB010000023.1:0-8409 GCA_964404675.1 uncultured Atribacterota bacterium
CTTTTATAATATGAATTAGCAAATCCCTGCGCAGTAAGCAATATATCATTACCTATACGTAATTCAACCTCATGTTCTGTGCCCCCATGAGGATTAAATAGCTTATCTGTCATACCAAAGTGTTCTCTTAGTTTATTTGCAAATTCAGGTGTAAAGCTTGATAATCTTGGAACCATATCAGGCTCTTTATGATTTAAGGCTGTTAATACTCGTTCCTTTGAATTATACTTCATTATAAGGCTCCATTAACATTATGTATTTGTTATGTCTTTTTAGTCCAAAATTCACTTATATATAAAGCTATTATAAGAACAAAACCCGTAACTAAATCCTGAATATATATAGGTAGACCAATAAATATCAGACCATTTTCAAGCATAGTCAAGAAACCTATGCCTAATAATGGTCATATAACATAAGAATCCTCGTTCCTTTTTCTTGGTAAATATGGTCTAATTTAATACCTTTTAAATTACCTTTCTAAATGTAATATTTTTCAATAATAATATTCTAAATAATTATAAAACTTTTATAATAAAACTTAGTACTTCCCATATTCATCGAGCGCTTCGAACATGCTCATTATATTCTGTGGCGGGACATCATCTTGAATATTATGAACAGTATTAAATACAAAACCTCCCCCAGGAGCTAAATGGTTTATTCTTTTCTTAACTTCTTCTTTCACCTCTTTAGTGGTTCCGTAAGGGAGAACATGTTGTGTGTCACAACCACCACCCCAAAAAGTTATATATTTGCCAAATTCTTTCTTAAGCATCTTTGTATCCATGCCTTTAGCAGAAACTTGTACAGGGTTTAATATATCAACACCTATATCAATAAGATCAGGAATTAATTCTTTAACAGCCCCACAGCTATGGTAAAATATTTTCGCCTTGGTTTTTGATTTTATTGCGTCAATTATTTCTTTATCTTTTGGCTTAACTAGTTCCCTATACATCTCAGGAGAAATTAGAAAACTTGACTGTGTAGCAATATCATTCCAATATACAAATACTTGAATATAATTTCCAATTTCTTCTAAATATCTTGAACAATTCTCTATGTATAAATCTTTAATCTTTTCCATCACTTTGTCTGCAAATTTAACCTCGGTAATTAAGCTAGAAAGAAAGTCCTCCATACGCATAATTCTAGCAGGTTGTTCAAAAACACCTCCTCCGAATATTGCCGTTCCAACAAGAGCATAATCTGTATTTTGATATAAATCTTTAGCTCTTTCCTTAAGTCTTAAGATATAATCCTTAGAATCAGGCTCAGGCCATTTATAATTATTCAAAGCCTCTATACTTGTTTCCTTTATTGGAAAATCGACCCAATCAAAATAATGTCCATTCTTCTTTGGCATCCTTAGTTTTGAACCCCATCTATCATAAAAATAGTAATAATTATCTTCTTCATAAATCTCCTGGTTTTCACTGACCGCATAATGAGTTGCAATCATCCGAACATCTATTTCCAATCTTTTTAGTAAGAGCTCATCAATGTAGGGTAACTGTTGAACATAATCGTAAATTTTTACATCTCCAACTTCCATTCCTAAATATCTTTTTAATTCAATATAAGCATTCTTTGTTATTGAAGTAACTATCGATCCCCCTAAATCAATAGGTATCCTATCTGGTTCCTCATGATCTAATGTTTTTAATAATCTTTCTCTACTATTCATAATATTATCCAATCTCCATAATTCTTAATTTAATATTTTTGATATTTAAATTTACTTTAGCTTCCAAACAAGGTCAGCCATCTGCAAGTCTTTCTTTAATTCGTTAATATCTGTGTGATTACCGATATGCACAAATTCAATATCTGCCATCTCTGCATAATCCCTAAGCATATCTGCTGTTATAGAGTAGTTCAATACACTGTGATGTGCACCTCCTGCTAATATCCAGGCTTGAGTACCTGTCTTAAAATCAGGTAGCAACTGCCACATAACACGTGCTACAGGAAGTTTTGGCATTTTATCAATTGGTTTTACTGCTTCTATATCTGCACAGATAAGCCGCAAGCGGTCTCCCATGTCTACCAATGAAGCAAGAATAGCTTTGCCTGACCGTCCCTCAAAGACCATGCGCGCAGGATCAGACTTTCCGCCTATAGATAAAGGCTGTGAATCTATAATTATTTTACCATCTGCTATGCTGGGGCACACCTCCATCATATGTGCTCCTAATACCAATTCATTGTCCTTTACAAGATGGTAGGTGTAGTCTTCCATAAAACTACTACCGCCCGAAAGTCCCTTCTGCATGATTTTAATTACTCTAAGAAGTGCAGCGGTCTTCCAGTCACCTTCTGCCCCAAATCCATATCCTTTTTCCATTAGTCTTTGACAGGCAAGGCCGGGCAACTGTTCCAGACCCCATAAGTCTTCGAATGTCGTTGTAAATGCTGCGATACTTTCTTCATTAAAGAAATATTTAAGCGCTGCCTCGATACGTAGCTGATATTTTATTGGTTGGATAGAAGAAGTTTTTATAACATATCTTTTCTGGCAATCCTTCAAAAGATTTTCTATTTTTTTTTCAGGCACCAAAGGAATTCTCTCTGCTAGACTACCGACACCAAATGTATTAACAGACCAGCCTAACTTGATCTGTGCCTCTATTTTATCACCTTCTGTTACTGCAACCTCACGCATATTGTCTCCAAACCTGGCAACTTTTAAAGTCTTTCCTTCTGCAATGCCAATTGCGCTACGCATCCATTCCCCAATTTTTAAATTAACTGATTTATCCTGCCAGTGGCCTGCTATAACTTTTACTGGCAGTCTAAGTCTGGTACATATGAAGCCAAATTCCCTATCACCGTGAGCAGATTGATTTAAATTCATAAAATCCATATTTATATCATTGAAAGGAATTTCTTTATTAAACTGTGTATTAAGATGAAGAATTGGTTTATTTAAAATCTTCAATCCGTTAATCCACATCTTGGAAGGTGAAAATGTATGCATCCACGTGATAATCCCCACACATCTGCCATTATAATTTACCTCTTTTATTAAAGATGATATTTCATCTGGACTGGTAACTATTCCCTTATAGACAACATTTGCCGGGGCTACCTTATTTAGTAATTCAGTAATTCTTTTTGAATTCGAGGCAACTTTTTCTAAAATTTCTGATCCGTATAGCTTTTGTGAACCAGTTATAAACCAAAAATCTTTTTCTCCATAAATTTTCATTTTTATTTATTTATTTATTAATTTTTATAATTTCTAAATTTTTCTCACCCAGACTTTTTTTTATAACATACTGATCTGCAATACCTGAATTATTAATATCGAATATATTATCAAAAACTAATGAGGATGCTCCTATAACTCCAACATCTTCCCCCATTTCTGAAAACTTAATATTATAACTATCTTTTACCCTTGGAAATGTATTCTTTGAAACTGAATCCTTGATTTTATCTAAATAATTTTCGCCAAACCCTATAACAGAACCGTGTATGATAACTAGCTCGGGATTAAACATCTTAATTGTATTAGAAATTCCAATACCCACGTATTCAGCATTTTTCTCTACATTTTTTTTGACTATTTTATCACCGGTTCTATATAGTTTATATAAATCCTCCATTTCAAGTTTAGTAATATTATAATCCGCAGACTTCCCAATCTTTTTGGTATCAATCTCAATATCTTCAATAAGTGAATTTGTTGAGCATAAAGTCTCAAGGCATCCTATATTTCCACAGTGGCATCTTCTATTACCACCAAGATTAGTTATTATATGACCTACTTCTCCTGCCATTCCCTTTTTACCAACTACCAAATTATTATTTAAAAAAACACCTGATCCCACTCCTATACCTACAATAAAAGAAACAAAATTACTGATATTTTTAGCAAGGCCATATTTTTTTTCGGCAATCGCTCGAACTCTACACTCGTTTTCGATAAAAACACGAAGATTGATTTTCTCTTCTAAAATATCTTTAAGTTTTATGTTTTTCCATCCGGTTAAATTTGGTGAGAAGATAACCAATCCCTTCTCACTATCGACCAAACCTGTTGCGCCTACCCCTATACCTATTACTTCTTTACCAACCTTATTTTCCCTTATAATCTTTTTTATATTTTTAACTAATTTAGATATAACATCATCTGGACCGAGCCATTCTTCTGTAGGTATTTTTACTATATCTAATATGTTTGATCTTAAATCTGTGAGTGCAATTCTAATATTTTTTACCCCTATCATTGCTCCTATTATGTAGCCAGCTTTAGCGTTAAATTGAAGAAGAACAGCTCTTTTACCTCCGAATGGGGTAGAATTACTTTTACCAACTTCCCTGACAAGCTTATCCTCTATAAGTTCACTTATATATGCTGTAGTGGTAGGACGACTAATTTTAAGCCTCCTGGAAATATCTATTCTAGATATTGGCCCCATATCTATTACTAACTTGAGTATATTTTTTTTATTTATCTCTTTTATAGAGATATTTCTATTTTCTCTTCCGTTGATCATTATCAATTATCTCGATTTAATCATATGATTTAAAAAATCTTGTTCCTACGAAATCATTACAAAAAACTTAGTTGAATTTCTTATATATTTTACAATTATTGAATTCAATATAATTCAGCTATAGCTATATTATCTTTTCTATAATTACCTTTTCTTATCTTTAACCAACTCTTTCTCCATCAGAAATTTAACTATAATAAATATTAACTATTTAACTTAAGTAAATATCCTCTGGATAAATTTTGGTATTAAATTAATCATTTTATTTATCTTTCAAAATTCTAATTAAAATCTAATAACGAATCAATTTATAAACAGGATTAAAAAAAGTTATGTTAGGTATTATAACTAACTAGTATGCGCTTGTCAATTTAATTCTAACGAATATTTTAAAAATATCTCAAAATTTTTCAAAAATTTTATAGACATAATAGAATCTTAGATTTTCTTGCTTATCTCAGTATAACAATTGATTTAAAATTACTGGTAGGTAGGGACTGGAGTGAGTTTATTTTCGGTGGTTTATATTCTTGTAGAAATTAATCAAAATACTTGATTGTGGAGAAAAAGATAATATTCCGGCAAGCTAAAAAATGAAGAAAAATTAGTTTTAACTTACTCTGATTATAATCTTTACGCAATTCTCTGATCTTTTATCGGCAATATCAAAAGCTCTGGCCGCTTCATCCAGACTGAAATGATGGGTAATAAGTGACCTTACCTCAAGCATCCCTCTTTCCATTAAACCAATCACATCAGGGAAAGTATTCGAAAACCTGTAGGTCCCGGTTATAGTTAATTCCCTATCTATTATCTCTTTTGTCCTTATCGGGGCGGTACCATCAAAAATACCAACCATTGACAGGTGTCCGCCCTTTTTTACTAAAAAGACAGAACTTGAAATAACGCTTTCAACTCCAGTGCATTCAAAAACTACATCATATTCATCACCGAAACCGGAATCAGAGATAGCCTTTACTATCTCCCTGTCTTTTACATTTATAGTAAAATCTGCACCCAACTGCTTCGCCAGTGATAGCCTGTTTTCATCTACATCTACAACACCTATAGGAAAAGAGCCTAAAATTTTAGCCATTTTAAATACCAGAAGACCTATTGGGCCTGCACCCAGGATAAGAGAACTTCCGGCAGTCTTTAAACCAGATTTTAAAACCGAATAAAATGCTACCGATGAAGGCTCTACAAGGGCCCCTTCATCAAAAGAGATTTCATCGGGTAGAGGATATAATAAGTCTGCTTTATGGGATATATATTCTACTAAAGCTCCGCCTACGGGAGGGGTGGCTAGAAATTTAACATCCTTACACAAATTATATTTACCCGATCTGCAGTACTGACACCTTCCGCAGGTAATGCCGGGCTCTACTGCAACCCTATCCCCTATATTTAAATTTTTAACGTCACTTCCCTTATCTTCTACGATACCGGATACCTCGTGCCCCAGAATATAAGGTCCTGTAATGGGCCTTTTCTTTGTACCGCCTGTTCTATAGTACATAACATCACTTCCGCATATTCCCACTGATTTTACCTTTACCAGCGCCTCATCGGACTTAATCTGGGGCCTGTCGGCTGTTGACAGGACAAGGTTCTTTGCACCATCAAGATATGCTGCTTTTATTTTATCTGCCATATTTCTCCAGCTCCTCCATAACACTTAATTTAACCATATAATTTAATCTGGTACCCATAATCTTTAAGGATTTATGACAGCCTTTATAGCTTTACCTGATATTGCTGCATCAAAACCTTTTAAAATATCCTTTAATGCAAACCTGTGGGTAATATATCTGGAAGCCAGTATCCTGCCATTTTCAATAAGGTTTATAGCAGTAAGAGAATGACTTCTGCTGGAAGAAAACGAGCCCATTACCTTAAGTTCCTTATAATGAATTAAATTGGTGTCTAACCCGTCAAGAAATTTTCCTTTTGGGAGCCCACCGAAATAACAAACCCTGCCTCTTGTTCCGGCCAGTTCCAGTGCTGTTTTCTGAGCTTCGACTGAGGAGCAGGAAACTATTACTACGTCTACTCCCTGGCCGCCGGTTATGCTATTTATAATCTCTTTTGTGTCATCTTTCCCTATATCTATATAAATGTCAGCTCCAAATCTTCTGGCAAGATCTATTTTTGGAATCTTGCCGGAAATTATTATTTTTGAAGCCCCCTTTAGTTTTGCCATTTCTATATGCATGCAGCCTATAGGACCAGAACCCATAATAAGTACACTCTCACCGGGTTTTATATCTATTAGTTCATGGGAGTTTATTACACATGCAAGCGGTTCTACTATAGATATCTCATCAAGATCTGCAGACCCATTAACCTTTATAATGTTACCCTGCTGCACTGCCTCGGAAGGTATCAGTATATACTCTGCAAAGCCTCCAGGATAATAATATCCTATGGCCCTTCTGTCTACATTACAGAGATTTGGCCTGCCTTGAAGGCAGAACCTGCAATGTCCGCAGCTTACCTCAGTAGTAATGGATACCCTATCTCCTTTTGTAAGTCCCTTTACATCAGCACCCATACTTTCTACATATCCTGATATCTCATGTCCTATTATATGGGGAGGATTGACTGCGCGGTGTCCGTAATTGTATATTCTCTTATCCGTACCGCATATAGCGCATGCTTTAACCTTTACAAGCACTTCTCCTTTACCAGGAGCCGGTGTATCTACTTCTTCTACTCTTATGTCTCTGGGACCATAAAATACTGCTGCCTTCATAATTATTATCCTTACCTTTAAAATTAAACATAAATTTTTTTCTTAAAGTCCTAACGGTTAGTATAAACTGATGTATCAGTAATTTTAAACCCAATCAACCTTAAATATCAAAAAATTTTCTAAAATTTGATTAAAATTAAGCTAAATCCTCAAGAAATTTTACATTAGAAAATTATTTAAAGTATTTCATATTAAAAATCATAACAATAATATATAATTATATATCATATTGTATTGAATAATTTAAATATAAATATATCTTGACATTTATATTTATATGTATTAATATATTAAATAGTTAATAGATTATAGTTCTATTGATAATATTATAAAACAGTATTAAGTAATAGAGGCTATGATGTATATCCTGGATCTTTTGGGCACCGGGGATATGCGGAGCGAGTGGTGCAACCGGCTATTACTTTTTTGCATGTCAAAAAAGCCGCCGTAGTCTCTATTCAGGATCGGGGCGGTTGTTATGTCTGGGAAGAAAATTTTAATATTATTTCTTGCTTTATCTGTAATTGTGCTAATGCTTTCCTCGTTCTCCTTTGCACTTAATGTATCAGATCTAGAGGCTGTCCATTCATCATTTGCTCCTGCAGTTTCTAAAGATACAACCGTAAAGGATATAGTAAATACTACTTTAGAGGCAAAGATTGAACCGCTGCCATTCTATATGGAAAAAGATATAGAAAAAAATATAGAAAAAACTGCAGTAGAGATACACAAAATAAAAGAAGAAACAAAGATAAGGGCAGCCTCAAATACTACCGATACTATTAATAATGCTGTAAGCCTCCCGGCTGAAAATGTAAACCTCTCCGATATTGAGGGTCAGATATTTAATCTTATAAACTCTATCAGGGCATCTCACGGATTGAGCCAGCTTGCACCAAACCAGATGCTTGTAGACCTTGCAAGGCTAAGGTCTTCTGACATGGTTCAGAGGGGATACTTCTCGCACTATACGCCGGATGGGAAGAATATTAAGCATATATTCGCACAGTACGGTGTTACCTACAGCAACTTCGGAGAGAATCTGGGAAATGCAACTCCTGCATCTTATGGAACTCCCGGTGCTTTTATGGATGCATGGATGAAATCTCCTTCTCATAGGGACAATATGCTTAAAGGTTTTTATAG
>CAYOLB010000024.1:0-13983 GCA_964404675.1 uncultured Atribacterota bacterium
AATGAGTATTCTAAGTAAGGGTAATTAGGACGAAGGGAATAATCTAATGGAATTTCTTATTATTTTATTTATTGTAGTGTCACTGATTTCTTCAATTACGAGAAATATCAAAAAACACACAAAAAGAGGGAGCAACTTTGATCCATGGTCTTTTGATTCAGAATCAGAATATAAAGAAGATGAAAAACTCCTGCAAGAAAAAAGACAAGCAGACGAAAAAGAACTTTTTACTGAAGAAAAGGAACCAGAAGTAGAAGTTGCTCTGGCAGGGGAAAAACAGAGTAAACAAGAAACTGAACCAATAAGCCAGTTAGATGAAAATCTCGCTTTGCAGTATCAGGATTATCCAGAAGTGCCAGAAGATTTTACACCATTACCTTACCAGGATTCAGTTAAAGAGGTTATTAAAATCAAAGAACGGAGGGAGTTAGAAAAAGAACTTAAAACATTTTTAACTGGCAGTAAACTTCCCCTGGGAATAGTTGTCTCGGAGGTTTTGGGACCGCCCAGGTTCTTAAAACCTCATAGTTATAGAAAAAAATAAATAATTGATAATCTGGCAATACTTATTGTATGAAATTTTTGTAGAAATATATAATATTGTGTTGCCAGATTTTTTTAAATTAGCCCCTTTTAGAGGTTTCTGAAGCAATCCACAAGCTGATGCGATATTTACCGAAAATTGTGAGTCTGAAAGTAAATAGTTTAATATTAAATTTGTTAATTGAAGTGTTGTTTATTCTGATTTGAAGTGGTTCAGAGAAATCAAAATACAAAGGAGAATGAGGATAAGAAGTTAGATGAGCGTAGAAGATGTAAAAAAATATTTTAAGGAAAGACAAATAAATTGTAAAGTTTCTGAATTGGAAGAAAGTACTGCTACAGTAGATCTGGCAGCAAAAGCGTTGGGGGTAAAGCCCGCTCTTATTGCCAAAACCCTATCCTTTAAATTAAAAGATAATAAATGTATTTTGCTAGTAACTAAAGGTGATGCCAGAATTGATAATCGAAAATACAAGGATTACTTCAAAGTCAAGGCAAAAATGCTTAAACCTGATGAAGTTTTAGAAGTTACTGGCCATGAAGTAGGCGGTGTATGTCCTTTCGGTCTGAAAAACCCTCTGGAGATTTATCTGGATAAGTCCTTACAGGAATTTGAATATATTTTTCCGGCAGCGGGCTCCGGAAACTCTTTTGTTAAAATGACCCTTAATGAATTGCAGAAAATAACTGATAGTAGATGGGTAGATGTCTGTAAGACAGATGAGAATTAATACTATTCAATAGGAAATAAATATTTTCCTTAAATATTATTTATATAAAATTGTCAAATCTATTAGAGTAGAAGTTATCTTTATGATAGGATAAATCTATAATAATATGAAAATATAAAAGTGATTGGAGAAAGAGTATGATTGATTTGACAATAAATAAGGAACAATTAGAGAGAACTATTAAAAGAGCCAAAGAAAGAAATATTGTTATTCCCACTTTCGCTCAGATGAAAAATCCAGAATTAATTCCTGATTCTATCAAAAAAAAGCTTCAAGAGATAGGTCTTTGGGCTATAAATCCCTATAATCTTTTTCGGATTAGCTGGAAAAATGAGCCAAAAGAAAAAGGTGGATTGTATCAGGGCGTAAATTATATAGAAATTCCTTCTCAAATAAGCGGAGTCAATGCCCGAATTATAGCCTTGGTAGGCAAATGGTTTCCTACCGGTTCACACAAGGTAGGTGCCACCTTTGGCTGTTTAGTCCCTCGCTTGGTTACGGGGCAGTTTGACCCTACAACAGAAAAGGCAGTTTGGCCTTCAACTGGTAATTATTGTCGTGGAGGGGCTTATGTTGCCGATTTATTGTCCTGTGAATCAATTGCCATATTACCTGAAGGGATGAGTCAGGAGCGCTTTGATTGGCTATCCAAGGTAGCAGGAGAGGTTATTGGTACCCCTGGTTCAGAAAGCAATGTTAAAGAAATCTTTGATAAATCATGGGAACTAAAGAGAAACAGGGACAATGTAGTGGTATTTAATCAATTCGATGAATTTGGTAATCACCTATTTCATTATGAAGTGACCGGCCAGGCTATGGAGGAATTATTGCAGCAAATTATCAGTCCAGGAGAGAAATATAGGGGAATTGTCCTAACTTCTGGTTCTTCAGGTACTATGGGATGTGCTGATTATCTAAAAGAACTGTATCCTGAAAGTAAATTAGCAGTAGGGGAGGCCTTGCAATGTCCTACTCTGTTATTAAATGGTTTTGGAGCCCATAGAATCGAAGGAATAGGAGATAAACATGTCCCCTGGATCCATAATGTCAAGAATACAGATATGGTTATTGCTGTTGATGATGAGGATACCATGTCTTTGCTGCGACTTTTTAATGAACCGATTGGTAGAGAATATTTAATAGAACAGGGGGTTCAAAAATCATTTGTTGAAAACTTACCATTATTGGGTATTTCCGGTATAGCCAACATAATTGGGGCTATTAAATTTGCTAAGTATTATGAACTTGATAAGAATGATATTGTTTTAACAGTTTTAACTGATTCTATGGAACTCTATCAATCCAGACTGGCAGAAATGAGAAAAGACAAGCCTTATTATAGTAAGTTAGATGCTGCTGTAGCATACTATGAACATTTAAGAGGTCTATCTATAGATTATATGGATGAGCTAAATTATTTTTCAAAGAAAAGAATACATAATTTGAAATATTATACCTGGATTGAACAACAGGGCAAAGATTTAGAAGAGTTAAATGCTCAGTGGTATGATAGTGAAAATTATTGGGGAATAATTCACAAACAAGCTAGCCAGATAGACAGTCTTATTGAATTATTTAACCAAAAAACCGGATTGTTAGGAAGAGAATAATTCCCAGAAGATAATGAGTTAATTTATAATATTTGTATTCCTAATTATCTAGACTTAGCTATCAAAAACAAATTTAGCATTGTTATGAAATGCTATTAATTCAAGAAGAGTTACACGATGTCTAATAATTTTTTTTCTACTTATGGTCTAACGAAAGAATTTGGAGGAATCTTGGCTTTAAATTCCCTGGATATAACCCTATCAAGGGGAGACATACATGCCATTATTGGACCTAACGGGGCAGGGAAAACTACCTTGATTAATACTATTACTGGTTTAGAACAGCCAACAGCAGGGCAGGTATTATTTAAGGGCAATAGAATTGATAAGTTATCGCCTGAGTTAATCTTTGCAAAGGGAATAAGCAGAACATTTCAGGAGGGCAAGATTGTCCCAGATTTGACTGTCTTGGAAAATATAATGATTGGTTTTCAAAAAAGAAATCAGCATAATGATATTTATCATAATATTCTAAGTAAAATATTCCCTCAATTTAGGCAGGGGCACATAGAAAAGGAGAAGGGGATAGAAATACTTAAGAAATTCGATTTGATTAACCTTTCTAATCGTTGGGCTGAGGATTTGGTTTGGTATGAAAGGCAATTGGTTCAGATTGCCAGGGCAATTGCATCCGAACCACAATTTCTTCTATTAGACGAGCCAACAGCTGGTATGGATGTTAATGAAAAAAGAAGAATAGAAAGTAAATTAGTTGAAATTAATCAGGCTGGTATAACTATTATGGTAGTCAGCCATGATATACAATTTATACGAAATATTGCTACTCGTATTACAGTTTTAGATTTTGGCCAAATAATCAGTGAAGGAAAGCCCGAGCAAGTATTGAATGATCCCAAAGTTTGGGAGGTCTATCTTGGTACAAAATAGGGAAGAAATAATATTAAAAATTGTGAACATGACAGTCAATTATGGGCCAATTAACGCCTTAAGCAAAGTAAATTTAGAAATAGCCCAAGGAGAAATTATTGTACTCGTTGGTTCCAATGGTGCTGGTAAAAGTACCCTGTTAAAATCTATAATTGGTTTGGTAAGGCCTGTTGAAGGTGATATTATTTATAAAGGGAAAAATATTATTTCCTGGAGCCCTGAGAATGTTGCTAGCTCTGGAATTTTTTTGATTCCGGAAGATGGAGGTATTTTCAGAACTTTAACAGTAGAAGAAAATTTACAATTAAGTGCCTATCATTTTTTTAACCAATATCAACAGCAATTTAAGCTGGTTATGCATTTGTTCCCTATATTAAAAGAACGCCTGAAACAACTTGCTGGTACCTTGAGTGGTGGCGAACAAAGAATTTTGGCTTTTAGTAAAGCCCTGATGTCTAATTCTCAATTATTAATGCTAGATGAGCCATCGATAGGTTTGTCTCCTAAACATATTGAACAAATTTTTCAAACTATGCAGAAATTAAATCGTCAGGGTTATACAATTCTACTGGCAGAACAGAATATAATACAAGCCTTTAAATATGCCAATAGGGCTTACATTCTGGAAAATGGGAAAATTGTTTTACACGGAGACTCCTCTTATTTAAAACAGCATCCAAGAATCAAACAGGCATATTTAGGGACTCCATATTAAAAAGGTAAATCAGTTGAAAATAATTGTTGCTCAAGTAATTAATGGAATAGCATTAGGTAGTATATACGCTCTACTTGTAACAGGATTTAACCTGATGTTTTTAGTAGGCAAGATAATTCATTTTGCTTATCCCTATATTATGGTAATGTCAATCTATGCTTGTTGGGGGATCCTGCAATTAACCAGTAATTCTTTCTTGGCCATTTCTGGTACTATACTAACTTCTATAGTACTACATTTGATTGTAGAACCCTTATTTCGGCATATTAATACTAGGAAAGGCACAATAGATATCAACTCTTCTTTTATATTATCACTGGGCATTGCCTTGATATTAACAGAAATCATGTCTCATCAGTTAAATTATGGGTTTCCTATTTCTTTCCCCATTAACTGGATGAGTAATTCAGTGGTTTTAGAATTTAACCTCATTCGTCTTTCGGGTGGTCAATTATATACACTTTCTATCAGTATCCTGATTACTTTGATACTGTTTGTAGTAATTTACCGAACTCAATTGGGCAGGGCTTTTCGGGCAATTGCAGAAAATATATCAATGGCCCGCTTCCAGGGAATACCAATTTTAAAATTAAATTTATTGCTTTATGGTATTGCCGGGTTGATTGGGGGAATAATTGCTCTCTTATTTTCAATGTTGGTTGGTTCAGCTTCTCCCTGGTTAGGGGATTATATTGCTTTAAAGGTATTGGCCATAGCCATTGTAGCAGGTTTGGGAAATATGAAGGGAGGCCTTATCTGTGGATTAGCCCTTGGTATTTTAGAGTCATTGATTATTAATTTTTTTCCCGGTTCATGGTCAAATGCCATCGCATTTTTGCTAATGTTGTTGGTTATTCTGGTAAAACCCAAGGGGGTTTTTAATAAAAATAGTATTGAGTCGTGAGCATTGTGTATTGAGTCAAAATTTGTATAACGTATAAAGTATATAGTATACCGTTTGTAAGCATAATAATGGTTAAATCTGAAGAACAAAAATAGAATAAGAGACTGATTTACATGCTATATCATTTGGGTATGTGATATAAAATTGACAGATTCTATTATTATATTTACAAAATGAAGATAATTTAAGTGTATGTGAAAGAAAGAATGTTTTTATTTTCAAAAAACTAAAAACAATAAACCAAAAACTATTTTCCAGTCATTTGACTGGAAAATAAATGGAGAAGAAAAAAGTTGTTACTAATTTATTATTTTTTAGTATTGACTGCAATTTATATTTTTATGGGTTGGTCACTTTATTTACCATATAGACTGGGACATTTGAATTTTTTGTCCATCTCAATTATGGCAATTAGTGCATATTATACCGGCATTGCTTCCCGAGAACTAGGTCTGCCATTTATAGTAATTTTAATTTCTGGAATGTTAATCGGCATAATTATCAGCTATGGAGTTTCATTGCTGGTGGGTAATGCGCCATGTTTTACAGTAGTGATAGTAGGGTTGACATCTATGTTTATTGTAAAGACAGTTGTTGAAAATTGGGAATATTTGGGAGGTAGTATTGGTTTTTTTGGGATTCCCACCACTAAATTTTTACTTGTATGGGCTTATTTTTTGTTAATAGGAATTGGTTATTTGATATGGTTGATCGATAGTTCTCAGATTACCCGAGAGGCAAGTGTCATATTTCATGATAAGCAATTAGCGTTAACACTGGGAATTCAAAGAGAAAGAATTGCCCCATTTTTTCATTCATTTTCTGGGATGCTTGCTGGTTTAGCAGGTGTTTTATATGCATCATTGATTGGAGGGCTTACTATTGATTTTTTTGGTTTTGGCATAGTTGGTGCATTAATGGCAATATTATTCGTTGGGGGATATAGTAGTATGTGGGGGGTTGTATTGGCTGCTCCCTTGCTAGGAGGTATTCCTATTTTATTACCTGATGCATTAACAGTTTGGAAACAGTTTATATATGGTGCTTTGTTAATTATAATGATATGCTTTCGCTCAGAGGGATTAATTACCAGAAGGCAAATTATTAACCTGAAAAATAATTTAAAAAGATAAAAATATTCATAATTTTTGGCATTCTTAATATTTAATTATGAATAAGAGTATAAAATTTTCATTTTAATGCATTTTTTACCTGACATCCTTGACTAAAAGTTATATAATATTAAATTAATACTTCTTCGGGGCAGGGTGTGATAATCAAATCTTGATTATCAATTCCCGACCGGTGGTAGTTTCATTTCTGAAAAATATCAGAAGTGAAAAGCCCACGAGCCATTTTGGTTGATCCGGTGAAATTCCGGAGCCGACAGTTAAAGTCTGGATGAGAGAAGAAGATATATATTTAAGAATGGCCCCGAGGAAATTTCGAGGGCTTTTTTATTTTAAAAGCCTTTCAATATTTCGAATAACGTTAATGGAAAATTTTTAGAAAATATTTTAGAAATATAGAAAGGAAAGAAAATGAGCGTCAGACATATTAGTCATTATTCAATTTTTATTGCCCTGTCGGTAATTACCGGATATTTAATACATTTTCCGATTTTACCACAGGCTCCTTTTTTGTTGTATGATCCAGGTCATGTTTTTTTATTGATTGCCGCTTTTAAATTTGGCCCGAAGGCTGGAATGCTTATGACATTGGTCTATGCTGCAATCTTTGCCCTGATTACTGGACAGGGCGGTCCTTATGGGGCAATGATGAATTTTTTATCTACCAGTGCTTTTGTGTTAGTTTCGTCGTGGATATATCTAAAACAGCATAATAAGAATGGTGCAATTATCGGATTATTATCAGGAGTATTAGCCATGACCATTATTATGGTCCCTGCTAATCTAGTTATCACACCTTTATATTTGGGAGTTGATAGGTCTATGGTATTACAGCTTTTGTTGCCAGCAATAATTCCTTTCAACTTACTGAAGGGTTTGATTAGCAGTGTATTAACTTTACTGGTATATAAGAAGATTTCAGTATTCTTAAATCAAGAGGATGTTGTATCTAGATAATTTTCATTTAAGGAATTAAGTTATATTATGTAGTTAAATTTTAGTAGAAAGGAAATATGATATGAGTTGGGAAAAAATATCTTTTCTAATTTTTTGTAAAGTGCTTTTAATAGTATTCTTAATAGAAATGTTCGCTATCTCTGCAGTGTGTTCTCAGGAGAACAGCAATGTTTGGAAGATTGACTTTTTAAATAGCTTGTCTGGTTCTATTGCCAGTATTGGCAACTATATGTCATGGAGTGCCCAGAGAGCTGCTCAAGAAATAAATGAATCAGGTGGTATTAATGGAAAACCAATAATTGTATTAGAACATGATACCGGTGATTCGCAGGAAAAGGCTATTTCTGAGATGGCAAAAATCATTAATAGAGCCCTGGTGGTATTGGGTCCTGTACCAGAGGTATGCATCCAGGCAGCTATGCCTATTGCTGTTAATAATGGCTTATTTTGTATGCTGGCTTCAACTAGTTATGAGGTAACTGTTAATTATTTTCCCTGGTCACTATCCTGGTTCCCTCCTACTGAAGAAGTCCTTCCAGGGGTCACTAAGACCTGGGCCGAAATTCATGAATCTCCAGAACATATTGTACAATTTACTGAAAAACAGGCGGTCTGGCCGCAGATGGCAGAATATCATGCAGCTGGATTAAGAGATGCAGGTGTAAAACAAGTACAGGAGGTGGAGGTTCCAAAAGATGCCATCATGTTTGATTCTTTGGTAGTGAAAGCTTTAGCAGGAGAACCGGATGGCTTTATCCTGACATGTAGTCCAGAGAAGGCAGGGAAAATTGTTATATCCTTACAAAAACAGGGTTGGAAAGATACTTCAAAAATACTTATTTTCAGTAGCGCAGATGATACCTCACTTTATACCACTGCCGGTCAATATTTAGACGGTTGTTATATTTATAACTATATTAATCCACATAGTGAAAATAATCGCTGGGTTTCTTTCCGCGAAGATTATATGAAAGAACATAGCGGGCTTGAACCAAGCTCCTTATCTACTATTTACTATGACTGTGTTTACATGGTTAAGGAAGCCATTGAAGAAACAGGAATAACAGGAGAAAGAGATAGTTTAGCTGAAGAAAGAATAAAAATTAGGGATTATTGTCGAAATGTAAAATCTTTTGAAGGTATTCAGCAAACATGGGATATGAATAATGGTGTGCCTTCTAAAAAGGGCGCTTTTTTGTTTATTATTCGGGATAATATGAAAGAATTTGTTTGTCAGACTAATAAGTAATAAAATGATTAACAAGTGTCATAGTATATTGTAATTGATAAAAATAAAAATTTGAGGCGCTAATTATTATGTATAATTCAATCATTGATGTGAAAGGTATTCAAGTAGGACATGCCCAGAATCGAGAAGCTGGGACTGGGTGTACAGTAATAATTATCGAAAAAGGTGCTGTTGCAGGTGTAGATGTGCGGGGTGCTGCTCCAGGTACCAGGGAGACTGATTTGTTGGATCCTTCTAATACAGTTCAAAAGGTACATGCTATTTATCTTTCTGGAGGAAGTGCCTATGGTTTGGATGGAGCTGCCGGAGTAATGGAGTATCTAGAAATGAAAGGAATTGGTTTCCAAGCCGGTTCTGTTAAGGTGCCCATTGTTCCTGGTGCTGTTATTTTTGATCTAGATATCGGCGATTCATCTGTGAGACCTGATAAAGTAATGGGGTACCAGGCTTGTGTCAATGCTAGTAATAAGCAAGCAGTTGAAGGATGTGTTGGGGCAGGGACAGGAGCAACTGTTGGCAAATATTTTGGTATTTCTCGTTGTATGAAAGGAGGCTTAGGGACTGCTAGCATAAAAATAAATGAGCTAGTTGTAGGAGCGCTGGTAGTAGTAAATGCCTTTGGTGATATTGTAAATCCAACAAATGGCAAAGTACTGGCAGGGGCTTTAGATGAAGAAAAAAAGCAATTTGCTAGCCGAAATCAGTTATTATATAATCAAGCATCTGCTGAAAACAGTCCTTTCTTAAGAAACACAACTCTAGGAGTGGTAGCTACAAACGCCAAAATGTCTAAAGCAGAGGCAAAAAGGTTATCCATGTCAGCTCATGATGGTTTTGCCAAAAGCATCTTTCCTTCTCATACTCTTTATGATGGAGATGTTATTTTTTCACTAGCAACAGGAGAAATAAATACAGACCTCAATCGAATTAATATGCTTTCTGCTTATGTTATTTCTCTTGCAATTCAGCGTGCCATTTTAGAAGCATCTATGATGTTTGGAATACCAAGCCATAATGATATAATAAAAAATAAATAACATTAATAAGGTTATTCAACTTCGATAAAATTATAACTTGGGATTTTTTACAACATAAATATTTTATTTAATCATTAAAAATCTTTTCTTAGAAGGTGGTAGAGGTTCTTAAAGCCAAATGCTTTGTTGATGGGATGTTTACTTCTGCAAATAAATGTCAAATTTCTACAATTAAGATATAATTTTTCTTACAAATATTGGATAGGATAGTGTAAAATTTTAACTGTTAGTAGTATGATGATATAATTATAATATATTATAAATGAATATTAATAATGGTTACATATAAGGTTGTTAATGTTAATTTAATTATTAAGTAATTATAATATATGAAAGGTGGATTTTAATGAATCAGTTTAAAGATTCTAAAATGAAAATGTGGGTTATAGGTGGAATAGTCCTATTTATTATTTTGCTTATTGCCTTTATTGGTAGGTTTTATATACCTATGGTTTGGCTATCATCGGTAAATTATCTTTCAGTGTTCTGGAAAATAATAACTACTCAATTGTGGATAGGAATATTTTTTGCGGCATTATTTTTTGTATTGAGTTTTTTAAATTTTAATTATGCACGTCGATATGCCCCTCCAATACAAGTAGATGCTGCATCAGAAGAGAATGAAAGACCGGAAATGCAAATATATAGGACTTTACAAAGCTTTAAAATCAGTAAAAAGTTTGTAATCGGGATTTCACTTGTTTTATCAATCTTTATGGGAATATCAGAGTCAGTAAATTGGCAAACAGTATTAATGTATTTAAATAGAGTTCCTTTTGGTATGAATGACCCGGTTTTTGGACAGGACATAGGATTTTACCTGTTTAGTCTGCCATTTTTGGAATATCTTCGTAATTGGCTAAGTTTTGCAATTGGTCTTATTTTAGTGATTGTCCTTGTAGTTTATGTAGCCAAAAGAGCAGTACGTTTTGAAAATCGAAAACTAATGGTTGACCCACCCGTAAAATTACATCTTTCTCTCTTGTTGGGTACCTATTTACTAATTCAAGCAGCCTCTTTTTGGATTAATGCCAGGAAAATACTATATTCTTCTCAAGGGCTAATTTATGGTGCAGGTTACACTGATATCCATGTTAATTTACTAGCAATAAGAATTTCCATGCTACTTTGTATTCTTGCAGCTATTATAATTTTTGTCACTGCTAAAAGTGAAAATGTTAACTTGCCACTAATTAGCATCGCGACTATTTTTGTTGTATATATTATTTTGGGAGGCTTACTTCCTGGGATATTCCAAAGAGTATTTGTCTCACCAAATGAATTAGCCAGGGAAAGACCTTATCTTAGTAACAATATTGAGATGACCAGAAAGGCTTATGCCTTAGATAGAATATCGGAGAAAGATTTTCCAATTGAGGAAAGAATTAGCTATGCAGATATTCAGAATAACCCTGAAACAATCAATAATATTCGACTGTGGGATTGGAGGCCAATCGAACAAACATTTAATCAGATTCAATCAATCAGATTATATTATGAATTTTTAGGGGTGGATGTTGACCGCTATCACTTCAATGGAAATTATCAACAGGTAATGATTGCTGCTCGTGAATTGGACAGTAATCGACTTGCCCAGGAAGCCCAAACCTGGGTTAACGAGAGGCTTACTTTTACCCATGGATATGGTGTAGTAGTGAGCCCGGTAAATAAAGTTGAAAGTGATGGGTTGCCTAATCTTGCCATTAAAGATATTCCACCGATTTCTTCGGTTGATTTAACTGTTACTAGACCAGAAATTTATTATGGCGAAAAAACAGAAAAATATGTCATTGTAAATACGGATAATAGGGAATTCGATTATCCGCTTGGTGATGAGAATGTCTACACTCATTATGAGGGAACAGGTGGTGTTTCAATTTCTTCTCTATGGCGCAGATTGATGTTTGCCATACAATTTGGAGATGTAAATATATTATTAACTCGTAGCATTAATCAGGATAGTCGCATAATGCTTCATCGCAATATTATCGAACGAACCAGAGAAATTGCCCCATTCTTAGTATATGATAATGACCCTTATGCAGTAATTGCAGATGATGGAAAAATGTATTGGATACAGGATGCTTACACCATTTCCAATAATTTCCCTTATTCCAAACCTTATAGTCCTTTATTTAACTATATTCGCAATTCAGTAAAAGTGGTAGTTGATGCCTATAATGGTGATGTTGATTTCTATATTGTTGACCAGGAAGATCCTATTATTAAAGTGTATAATAAAATTTTTCCTGATTTGTTCAAGCCAATTGATGAAATGCCAGTAGACCTTCATAGGCATATTCGCTATCCTGAGGATCTATTCAGAGTTCAAACTGAAATGTATTCTGATTATCATATGCAGAATCCAGATGTTTTCTATAATAAAGAGGATTACTGGACTGTTCCCAAGGAGCTTTACCGGGGGGAAGAAATAACAATGGAACCATATTATTTGATTGCAAGATTACCGGATTTTGAAAAAGAGGAGTTTATATTGATTACTCCCTATACTCCTGTTAATAAGAATAATATGATTGCCTGGCTGGCTGCCCGCAATGATGACGAAAAATATGGAGAATTACTTGTTTATAAATTCCCCAAGGATAAACTTATTTACGGGCCTATGCAGGTTGAGGCATTGATTGATCAGGATTCTGAAATTTCTCAGCAAATTACCCTCTGGAGTCAAAGTGGATCATCTGTTATAAGAGGTAATTTACTGGTAATCCCGATCGGGGATTCTGTTTTCTATGTAGAGCCATTATACCTAAGAGCAGAACAGGGTGAAATCCCTCAGTTAAGAAGGGTCATCGTTTCTGATGGCTCAGAAGTAACCATGGCTGTTGATTTAGAGACTGCCATAAGATTACTCTTTGGAGAGACTATTAGAGATATTGAGGAAAAAATTAGTTCAAATATTATCTTAGAAGAGGGCACAACTATAAATAGTCTGATTGAAAATGCTAATAGATATTATAACGAAGCTACCAATGCCGCCCAACAAGGGAATTGGACAGAGTATGGGAAAAGCCTAGAGAATTTGAAAAATGCCTTAGAATCATTGCAGGGTTTTATTCAAGAAGATAGTGTAGAAGAGCAAGAGTCGATAGAAGGAGAATAAACTGCTCTGCCATATATGAATGAGGAAATAAAAAAAGTCAAGCTATTACATATTACAAAAATAGCTTGACTTTTTTTATCGTTAGATAGAAATTTAGAAGGACAAAATAGTACATACTATAATTTAATAATTCGTACATTTAAATTAGTCGAATCTAGAATGGCAATAGTACTTTCTCCGGTAAGCCAACCCCCGCATTCACCGGGATTTATCACTATGGTTTTTCCCTCTTTGTATAAATCTACCTGGTGAGTATGACCATAAATAATCACATCATAAACCTGGCTTTTAGCCAGATCACTTATAACATCATTTTTGTGAAACATAATTATTTTCTTACCATCAACATTTGTATTGTAGGGTTCTGGATAGATTGGTCCAATTTCTTTAAATTGATTGGTTAAAAATAATTTATCGCCATCATTATTACCAAATACCCCTACAAAGGGGCACTGTATCTTTTTCAGTTCCCGGGCAGTAAATGGAGAAACAAAATCACCGGCATGAAACAGTAAATCAATCTTTTCTTTATTAAATACATTCACTGCTTTTTTGATATTGGCCAGGTTATCATGTGTATCTGCGATGATTCCGATTTTCATTTCATTAACTCCTGATTCTGAGATTCTAATCTTATTCTAATTAGTGATTAGTTAATATTATAGATATCTATTTTATGTTCTATCCCATTGGCCTACGGTATCTACTGCTTTACCTTCACCAAAATAATCAATAAATAGTTTAAAGTAATAATATTCTTCTTTATTTCTTATCAATGGGTATTGCTTTTTCCCTTCATTGAACTCTTTGTTACTAACAATCTTATTAAAATGTTTTTCTAATAGATTGGCAGAACCTGAACCTTTGGAAAATTCTTGCTTTGTTCGCCAGGTAATTTCTTCAGGCAAATCATTTTCAAATGCTTTACGTAGAATCCATTTTTCGATATATCCATCCTCTGTTTGTTTAAGTTTATAATTTATTGGTATTTCCATAGCAAAATTAAGCAATTCTTCAGAAATAAAAGGCGTTATTACCTTGATAGAATGACAAGCATTCATCCTATCAAGGCGCAGGGCTGCATTATTATGAAGAGCC
>CAYOLB010000025.1:0-2865 GCA_964404675.1 uncultured Atribacterota bacterium
GGTTACCCGCCAAGTAGTGGTAACTGGGTAGGAGTAGCCGTTCAGTACACAGAGGCATTTGAAGGTGACCTATATCAGTTAGAGATAACCAAAGGCGGATCAACTACGACCTATAATCCAACAATACTATCTACAGATGAACAAAATAGAGATGAGTTATGGTATTACTTCGATGTAGCCACCACTCAAGAAGTAACATTGAAGATTTATTTTACTGAAACAGACTTTGAAACAGTAACAATCGATGCAGCAGGCGTAACTGCCCTGGAGGCAGATTAGTAAAAAAGTAAAAATGAAAATATTATAGAGTCAAGTTTTAACAGGCTGACCGAGAATTTTCATAAATAAATCAATATATAGATGGGCTTTGGTTAAATAAACCGTAGCCCATCTTTTATTTAGATACTTTTTTTTCTTGAGTATTATAAAAAGAAAAAATAAAAGAAAGAATAGAAAGAATAGGGGTCAAATCTTTATTATTGACAAATAAGTCATTTTATTAAAGCAAAAACATGGCGAGGTCACTTAGAATTAATTACAAAGGTGCTCTATATCATATTACTTCCCGAGGCAATGAGAGAAGAAATATATTTAAGACTGAAAAAGATTACAATAAATTCATAAAAATACTCAAAGATTCTCTTAAAATATATAATGTCATTCTCTACAGTTATGTACTGATGCCCAATCACTTTCACTTCCTATTAGAAACCCCACTTGTAAATACATAAAGAAATTTCTTCTATAAAGAAAATTTATAATTATTGCTTGACTGAAGATGTTATACAAATAGTATGTCAGGAAACAGGAGATGATTTTGAAGATATCAAAAAAGAAGCAGGCATTAAGCGGCAGATATTAATGGAAATGCTGTACAGTTATACAGGTGTAAAATGTCGTGAAATAGGAGAGCTATTAGATCTGGATTATAGTACAGTTAGTGTGGGGAGAAAAGGATTATTGGGTTAAGTCTCAACATTTATTAACATCATTCAAATGTCTAATGTTGAGACCTAACCCCAAGTAGTAGATATCCAAGAGTAAAAATGCTATTATAGTGGATTTTTTTATATTTTGTGCTATAAATATAGGTATAATAATAGTTTGTATTTAAATTATTTATCAGAGAAAATAATTAATTATTTTTTTACAATCAAAAAAATAAATAAAGAAAGTCTTATCCAACGCAAGATGAGCCTGAAATAAATTCCTGACAAACAAGAAGTTTGACCAGCCAAATGCAAGAGTTATTCATCGTGATTACCATCATATCACTATTATGAATCTTGCTTTCAGGCTCATTTCTAGATTAGAAAAGAGTAGCACCCTGTTGCCTCGCATAAAAATGTACTTGAAAGCTTGACATATTATAAAATATATACTATATTGTTAATAGATTTTATACGACTCCCCGGCATATAGAGCCGGTTAGGCAGCTTATATGGCTGCCTTTTTTGTTTGGGTGAAAAATGAGTATAACAAACAATAGAAGTATTATTTATATTGATGGGTTTAACCTATACTATGGTGCAGTAAAAAATACTCCCTGGAAATGGCTGAACATAGAAAAATATTTTACACTTCTTCTCCCTCATGATGATATACAAACAATAAAATATTTTACTGCAAGAATTGATGGTTCTCACAGACCAAATCAGGATCTATTTATTAAGGCATTGTTAACTCTTGATAAAGTTCAGGTCATATATGGTTTATTTAAATTTAAAAAGGTAAAATGTTTAGTAAAAAATTGTACCTACAAAGGAGTAAAAATGTTTCATGTTCCGGAGGAGAAAAGGACAGATGTAAATATTGCAGTGCATATGATGGATGATATTTTTAATGATAGATGTGATAGATTAATTATAATCAGTGGCGACTCTGATTTAGTGCCAGCAGTTAAAACTGTAAAAAAAATTGCTCCAAACAAAAAAGTTATTGTTTATGTTCCAGCAAAAAGTAAAATTCGTGGTGCAGCTACAGAACTGCGGAAATCTTCTGACAGACATAAAACACTACCAAATAATTTATTATCAAAAGCTCAATTTCCGGATCAATTGGCTGATATAAAGGGTAATGTAATTCAAAAACCTGCGTCATGGTTTGTAAAATAAAAAATATCAAAAGGTTGTTTATTTTTACTTCTTCCTATTATTTTCTACCATTTACCAATCTAAAGTGCTATAATAAATACGTTTTGCGGGAGTGTGATACCAAAATCACACTCCTTTTTTTATGCTCACAATACTATAAGATCTCACAGATGCTTTTTTATTCGGTTTTGCTATTTTTAACTATAAGGCTATATCTTTCCTGAAGTTGCACTATAAACGTACCAGGATTATATATAAATCGTAGTTGAAAGGCTGAAAGGGCATGGTTGGAGTCTTTGCTTTTGTCTGGGCTTTTCACCTGGCCCAGCGAAAAGTTGAATTATATTCACAGTATTGTCAATCAGTATTTGAAAAATGGCTATAGTTTGATTCCAATCGATAAGCATAAAAGACCATGTATATACTGGAAGAAATACCAGTACAGGAGAGCAACAGTCAATGATATCCTGAAATGGCATATCCAGTTTGATACACTCAATATCGGAATTGTTACCGGTTATATCAGCCAGCTGGCAGTTATTGATGTTGATGATCTTACCCTTTTACCTGAACTGAAAGAAAGATTACCTGAAATAAAAGAAACCACAAGGGTAAAGACCAACAGGGGATATCACTATTACTTTAATCTAAACGGTGAACAGGTAAAAAGCACAAGCCGCCTGTTTGGCAAACCACTGGAATTAAAAAGCAACGGAACCTATATTGTTGCTCCTCCTTCTCGAATTAAGAATCACCATTATACCTATGAAAT
>CAYOLB010000026.1:0-5919 GCA_964404675.1 uncultured Atribacterota bacterium
ACAATTTTTTTGCGGAGGGATGTCCGAATGGCAAGGGGCCGGTCTTGAAAACCGGTGTAGGCGTAAGCTGTCTGGGTTCGAATCCCAGTCCCTCCGCCACTTTATTCATGATTTACTCAGTTACTTATTTGTAGATGTGATTGTAAACCTCATTGTGTCTTGGAAATTCTTATAACTTTACTAAAATACACTACAGCAGTTTGTTTTAATAATTTTGAAATATAATATAGTAATATAATTCTTTAAATATTGAATTTTAGTAATTGGAGCAATGGTGATGATTAAGAAGAATAAGAACGAACAGGCAATAGGTCTAATAGATTCTGGTTTAGGTGGATTGAGTGTATTTAAGGAAATAAAAGAACAGTTACCTCTAGAGAGTATAATATACTTCGGAGATACTGCCCATGCTCCTTATGGTGAGAAAACAGATGTTCAGATAAAAAATTATGTCTTCTCGATTCTAGATTTTTTAGTTCAAAAAGATGTCAAGATAATAATCATTGCCTGTAATACTGCTACGGCAGTAGTTCTGGAAGAAGTGCAAGATAGTTTTCCTGTCCCGATAATCGGAGTAATTCAGCCAGGAGCATATGAGGCAATTTTACGGACAAAAAATAACAGGGTTGGTGTTATTGGAACAGAAGTGACAATCCGCAATAACAGTTATGAGAAAGTCATTAAGAAAATTAACCTCTCTATTGCTATTTTTAGTAATTCTTGCAGCAATCAACTTATCAGGGAGATGGAAGAAAAGGCTCTAAGAAATGAAGATACAATAAGGGATTTATTGAGAGAGTGTTTGCAACCAATTATAAATAATGATGTTGATACTCTAGTCTTGGGATGTACTCATTATCCTTTTTTAATGAAATATATAAAGCAGATAATTAATAAAAAAATATGTTTGATTGATCCAGCCAAGGCTACTATAAAACAGGCAAAAAAATTACTTGAAAAGCACCAGTTAATTAATTTCCATAAAAATGAATATAATTCCTTTTTTATTAGCGGTGACCCTGATTTGTTTGCAGAAATTGCAACCAAATTGTTAGGATATAAGCCCGGTAATTTTAATAGAATAATTTTATAAAAATATTCTTGAAAATCATTGCTAAAATTTAAATTTTATTATATCCTAATACAGGGAATAATATCCTTTAAGTTAGTTCAGAGAAACTAATAAGGAGTCGCAAATATGATTAAGAATAATAAGAGATTTTTGTAACCTCTTTTCCAGTATCTCTGGATTAGAGGTTTTTTTATAATTCCTTTAAAATTAGTCCGGTGAGACTGATAAGGAAGATAACTACCCCCCTTGTCAGCTCACGCTGAGAGGGGGGTTTAGCTTATAAATAACAAATTTGGAAATGAAAAAAATTAGTTAAAAGTATGAGAAATTAAAGGAGAAAAATATGGATTCACAACACCAACAAGAAGTTGTTGATTACACCAAACAGGGTCTAGCCCAGACAATTGTTCTGGGATTACAGCACGGTTTTACAATGTTTAGTGCCACAGTGTTAGTGCCGATTATTACTGGACTTGATATTTCAGTTGCCTTATTAATGGCCGGTGTGGGCACCTTGTTATTTCATTTGGTAACAAGAAATAAGGTTCCCGCATTCTTAGGCTCTTCTTTCGCATTTATTGCCCCTATTATGTTAGTAGCAGATAAATTTGGTATCCCGTATGCCCTGGGAGGAATTGTTGCTGCCGGTCTTATTTATTTGCTTTTTTCCTTTTTGGTTAGCCATTTTGGACCTGAAAAAATTATTGCTTTTTTCCCGCCTGTAGTGACTGGTCCAGTGATTATGGTTATAGGTTTGAAATTAGCTCCTACTGCCATAGGTATGGCTAGCGAGAACTGGTGGCTTGCCCTGGTGGGATTTGTCATAGTTGTTTTGATAACCTCTTATACCCGTGGTTTCTTGAGAGTTATTCCTGTGCTTTTAGGAATAGTGATTGGTTATATTGTTGCCATAGTATTTGGCCTGATTGACTTTACCCCAGTTGTTGAGGCAAAATGGTTAGGGTTTCCTCAATTTACTTTTGCAAAGTTTAATTGGAATACTATTATGATTGTAGCCCCAGTTGCACTGGTAACTGTAATTGAACATATTGGGGACATACTGGCAATTGGAGCGACAGCTGAAAAAGATTTTGTAAAAGATCCTGGTTTACACAGAACATTGTTGGGTGATGGTCTGGCAACTTCAGTATCAGCCTTCTTTGGTGGACCAGCTAATACCACTTACTCAGAAAATACTGGTGTTCTGGCTTTAACCAAAGTGTATAATCCGATTGTGATGCGGATTGCAGCTGTATTTGCTATCATTATAGGATTAGTACCCAAATTAGGAGCAATCATTGCCTCGATACCCGGTTCATTGATTGGAGGTATTTCTATAATACTATTTGGAATGATTGCAGCTGTAGGGGTGCGAACAGTAGTAGAAAACAAAGTAGATCTTGAAAAATCGCGTAATTTAATAATTGCAGCAAGTATTTTGATTTTATCTTTAGGTGGAGTCTCAATACCTATTCCATTGGGAACCGGACAAATTGAAATTGAAGGAATGGCCTTAGGTGCATTAGTAGGTATAGTTCTAAATAAAGTAATGCCCAATAATTAGTAATTATAAATATTTATTTTTAAATACTTAAAGTTATTCTTGCTTTTCCTTGACTATTTAGTTAATTCATTATTATTATAATATAAGAGTATAAATTAGTGAAATGATCAAATTTCCTAATTTATTTAAAACAAAAGAGGAAGGAAGGCTGAGTATGTTGGATGAAATAAATCAAAAGAAACTCGAAGCTTTAAATAACCCTTATGTTACACAAAGAGTGGAAGAGGCAATTATACTATGTCAGCCAGATAGGGTAACAGTAGTTACAGATACTCCTGAAGATATTCAATATGTAAGAGAGCTGGCTTTAAAAAGCAAAGAAGAAGAAAAGTTAAAATTAGAAGGTCACACTATACATTTTGATGGTTATTATGACCAGGGTAGAGACAAAGAAAATACTCGCTATCTGGTAACCGAGAAAGTAGATTGGGGTATTGATGTTAATTCCATTGACAAGGATAAGGGATTAAGTGAAATTAAGTCTTATTTTAAGGGGAGCATGAAAGGCAAAGAGATGCTGGTACGTTTCTTTTCTTTAGGTCCAGTCCGTTCCTTATTTTCAATTCCTGCCTTGCAGATTACTGATTCTTCATATGTGGCACATAGTGAGGACTTACTTTATAGAAACAATTACGAGGGATTTAAGGACTTGGAAGGTTCTAATCAATTTTTCTTTTTCTTACATTCTGCCGGGAGACTGGAAAATAATGTTAGCATAGATATCGATAAAAGAAGAATATATATGGATTTAGAGGGAGATAGTGTTTATTCTGTAAACAACCAATATGCCGGTAATTCCATAGGATTAAAAAAATTGGCCTTTCGTCTGGCTATTAATAAGGCTTCTGAAGAGGGATGGCTGGCAGAACATATGTTTATTATGGGAGTTCATGGTAAAAAAGATAGAACTACCTATTTTACCGGTGCATTTCCCAGTGCCTGTGGAAAAACAAGCACTGCCATGTTACCAGGACAAACTATAGTTGGTGATGATATAGCCTATCTCAAAAAAGTCAATGGAGAAGTAAGAGCGGCTAATGTAGAAAAAGGAATATTCGGCATTATTGCTGATGTGAATCCGGAAGATGACCCGGTAATATATCAGGCATTGACCACAAAACGTGAGATTATTTTTTCTAATGTTTTGATTAATGATGGAGTTCCTTACTGGATGGGAATGGGAAAAGATATTCCAGAAGAAGGGATTAATTATAGCGGGAAGTGGTATTCTGGTAAAAAGGATGCCAATGGTAATGTGATTGATCCCTCTCATAAAAATGCACGCTATACTATCCGATTAGGTGAATTAAAAAACATTGACCCAGAGGCAGAAAATCCGGAAGGAGTGCCGGTTGATGGTTTTGTTTATGGTGGTAGAGACTCAGATACCTCGATACCAATAGTAGAATCACTTGATTGGAATCATGGAGTATTTATTGGTGCCACCGTTGAATCAGAGACAACTGCTGCAACCCTTGGCAAACAGGGGGTTAGAAAACATAATCCCATGGCTAATCTTGATTTTATCTCAATTCCATTTGCGGATTATATAAAGAATCATTTATCATTTAAAAAAAACCTTACCAGGGTGCCTAAGATATTTGCAACTAATTATTTCTTAAAGGATGAACAGGGTCATTTTCTGAATGCAAAAATTGACAAAGTAGTATGGATGGTCTGGGCTGAAGGCAGAGTTCATGGTGAATTTGATGCCATTGAGACACCAGTCGGGAAAATTCCTTTTTACGAAGATTTAAAAGGTCTTTTTCTCCAGGAATTGAATAGAGAGTATGTCAAAGAAGACTATATTGAGCAATTTTCCTTGAGAATTGATAGATATCTGGAGAAGATGGAAAGAATGCAAAATGTCTTCTCGCACATTACTATGACTAATGTTGATTTTAAGAGAGAATTGGAAATGCAGATAGAAAGATTGCACAAGGTTAGAAAGGAACATGGCAAGCCGGTAGTTTCTCCTTTTGAGCTTTATTCCTGATAACATGACAAATATCCTAAAAACGTTGATAATTAAAGATTGATGATAAGTTTTTAAAATATTTATCAAGAAAACATGAACAATAAAATGTTTTTGTTGCCTTAGCTAAAGAAAGTGAACAAAAAATAATTTTCATAATTAACATATTTACCAATAGGAGGATGAGTTATTTTGACTTCTCTTGGGAAAGACTTTTTAGAAGATGAAAAAACTATTTCTGATGAAACGGAACAATTAATTCTATTCGACCAAACCGACAAACCTTTTTTGTTGTTCTATTTAATAATCTTTATCTTAGGAATTATTCTTACCTTTATGGCTATTTAAGGAGAAAGGACATATTAGTTAGTTATGTCAATTCAGTTAATTATCCTTATTATCTATTTTTTCTTTATTATTTTTTTGGGGATTTTAGCTGTACGTAAAGTCAAAGCCTCAGAGGACCTTCTGGTAGCCGGTCGAAATCTTGGGGTCATGTTTGTGGCAGTCTCTGTTGCGGCTGAATATATGGGTGGTCTGGGAACAATAGGAACAGCCGAAGTAGCTTTTAATCAGGGAATGGGCGTAATATGGTATCATATTGCGTCAGCTTTTGGACTTATGCTTTTTGGTTTTGCCTTTGCCCATTACTATCGCAAATACAATGTCGTGACAGTACCGGAATACCTTTACTATCTGTATGACATTAAGACCTGGAAAGCTGCCTCTGTCCTTAATGTAGTAGGATACTGGTTCTTTACCATTATTCAGATGACTGCCCTGGGTTCTCTGGTAGCGAGTGTCACTGGTCTTAATTTACAAATAAGTGTATTGATCTGTGGTCTGGCTATGACTATTTATCTTCTAGCCGCTGGAATGTGGTCAGTAGCATTTACCAGTGTGGCGTTTATGTTTACCATTGGAACCGGGATTCCACTTGCTTTCTGGTGGGTGATGCAAAAGGAAATTCCTCTTTTATCTACCTCAGCAGGTGTTGCTGGTTATGCCGGTTTGGCAAATGCTCTTAACGGAGCAGGCTTGGATGCTGTTAGTTTGTTTAGTCCTTTTAGTCTTGGAGGTATGGCAGTCCTGGGTTATTTTTTAGGAGGTGTCTTAGGAATACCAGCTGCTCAAGCTACTATTAACTATTCTTTTGGTGCTAAAAACTGGAAGGTAGCTCGATTAGCTCCAGTGCTGGCAGCCATCTTGATTTTACCTTTGAGTATCTGGACTGGTTCAATGGGCTTATATGCCAGGGCTGCTGGGCTAACTACTAATCCTAAATTAGCTTTGGGCGCAACATTGATG
>CAYOLB010000027.1:0-1823 GCA_964404675.1 uncultured Atribacterota bacterium
CCGGTAACCAGGCGAGTCCAATAACCTCCTATTCCGGAAGCAACTACTCCTGCTTCCAGTGAACCAACAATATATGCTCCAAAAAAGGAACCGACAATAGTGCCTTTTCCACCTGCAATTGAGGTGCCTCCAATAAATACAGCTGCCATAACTGGAAGCAAAAACCCTGCTCCCTGTGTAGTCCAGAAATTAATCATTTCCAATGTTAACAATACAGCTGCAAAACTGGAAACAACTCCCATTACTACAAACAGTTGAATCTTGATTGTCACAACATTGACTCCCATTACTCTAGCAACATCAACATTATCACCGATAAAGGAGATATGCTCACCAAATATATGCCGATTCAGGATATACCACAGAAAAATGGCAACCAGTAAACCCCAAATGCTTTGTACAGGAATAATCCCTCCTATTCTACCTACAAAAAAGGGATGAATGAAATATTCCTTAATTTCCTTGATATTCCAGGAAAGTCCTCCTGATAACAAAATCGTGAGTCCATTCCAGAAAAATTGGGCTGCAAGAGTGGCCATAATAGAAGGGACTCCAATCTTTGCAACAAGTACCCCGTTAACATATCCTACTAGGGCTCCTGACAATAAGGCCATAAAAAAGGCCAGCCAAGGTGCATCAAAAGTTCGGAATACATAACAAAATACAAAACCTGAAAAGGCAATAACAGCAGAAAAACTAAGGTCTATTTCTCCTGCAGTTATTACCATCGTTAATCCTAAAGCCAATATGAGCATCGGTGGAACTGTTTGCAAAAAGGACATATAAATCCTATAGCCAGAAAAAACCTTTGGAGATAGAATCAAAAAAGAAATCATAATTATAAAGTAAACTATAATAATTGGTAAACTTTCGATTTTTTTTATCTTGCTAATTAGCTTTTCTGAACGCAATTTTTGAACCCTAACCTTATTTTTTGTTCGCATATTTTAATAAAAAATCATTTAATTCAGTTAGCGAAATTTGACTTTTTTCAATACTGGTTATAATTTTGCCTCTATCTAAAATATAAAAACGATCAGCTATCATATAGACATGTGATAGCATATGAGAAATATAAATGCAGGCCCTTCCAGAGTGTTTTATCTTATTTACAAAATCCAGTACTTTTTGTACTTCTTTTAATGAAAGTGCCACCGTTGGTTCATCCAATATAATTAAATCGGCATCAAAGTACATTGCCCTGCCAATGGCAACTCCCTGTCTTTCTCCGCCTGATAAATTGCTAACAGTTGAATCAACGGTAATGCCAGCTCCTCTAAATCCAATAACGTTCATCATGATATCATGTGCAATCTCTTTCTCTTTTTTCACATTTATAAAGCCAAACCGATTTTTAATCTGTCTACCAATAAAGAAATTTCTCCACAAAGGTTGCTTGTCTCCCAGAGACTTATCCTGATAGACTGTTTCAATTCCCAACTGGTGTGCTTTTTTTACATTATAAGTACTGGTGTCAACTTTTTTATCCCTTATATACATTTCCCCGCTCGTGGGAGGAAATACTCCGGTAATAATTTTTATTAAAGTAGACTTACCTGCCCCATTATCACCAATCAAACCTACTACCTCATTAGCGTTAACTTCAAAATTAATTCCTCTCAAGGCAGCAATCTTCCCAAAGTATTTTTCAATATCGACCATTTTTACGGCATATGCAAAGGTTTTTTTCTTGTTGGAAATATTACTCATATTATTATCAAGTCCCCCTGATTATCAAATCAACATCCAACACTATTTTTTTATTTTTCTTACGATGACCATTAATTTTGGATAACAATAATCTAACACTCTCTCTGCCCAGT
>CAYOLB010000028.1:0-5180 GCA_964404675.1 uncultured Atribacterota bacterium
TTTATAAAAAATGAGTTAAGGGTCACATTTTGGATGCCGTTTTCTTTTACATTTAGCTTTATTTTCCTGGTGCTTTTTATAATAGTAGTAAATCTATAGGTAAAAAATATCACAAGGCGATAGTGGCTACAGCCCTGCATCAGATTATTATGATTTACCCAGTGAGTCCTTATATCCTAATTTTGATGGAAGGGTATTTACTTCGAATAAAGTATTTAGTTATGAACGGAATAAAGTTTAAATTACCTCTTAAAAAAGAAATAATGATGGTTTTATTGAAATTATCACCCCTATCAATTATTCTATTTATAAGTTAATACCCTTTCTAAAAGGAGTGGTTACCCGGTATCGAAATTATTATGCGTAAAATAAAACTCACTCCAAATCAAATAGATCACCTAATCCAATGGCTAATACAGATATTGCTGGTAATATTAATTTTATTTTTTGTACCTATCCCAAGCTGGATAATATTTATTTTAATCAGCTCAGGTTTTCTTGTTGCCGTTATTTTAAGATCCTTTAATTTTTATCCCGGGAAAGAAGAACCTTTGAAAGTAGATATTTCTTCAGCTCTCATAGCTTTTTTTACTTCTGTTATTTCATTCTTTCTTGTAAAATACCCACTATTTTTAATTATTTCTAAATTGTTGATCCCTTTTGTAATTTTAATACCACATTTTATCTATATAATCTCCAATAAAAAACTTGGTCCCTCAGGACTTATAAAGATAAAAAAGCGGAGATAATGAATCAGGAAAGGTTATTTTGACTTTTTCCTATTATTACAAATCTGGTTTTGTTTCTAAAATATACTTATTTGAACTCAATAATTCTGGTCCGCTACGGTTAACGAATATTTGGCTTTAGACAGTAATTTATTGAACTCTTATAAATCTTGCATTTATTGCTACTATAACAGTGCTTATTGACATAAGCGCTGCACCTACTGCCGGACTTAAAACAATACCCAATGGGAAGAGTGCTCCTGCAGCCAGGGGTATAGCAAATAAATTATATCCTGTAGCCCAGCCGAGGTTTTGCAGCATCTTCCTGTAGGTTGCCTTTGACAGGTCTAAAATTGAAACAGCATCTAGCGGACTGCTTTTGACAAGTACAATATCGGCTGTTTCTATTGCCACATCAGTCCCGGCTCCAATAGCAATACCAATATCAGCCTGTGCGAGTGCCGGAGCATCATTTACACCATCGCCTGTCATGGCAACGACAAGACCCCTTGACTGGATCGCTTTTATCTTATCAGATTTATCTTCAGGGAGTACTTCTGCAAAATATTCTTCAATCCCCACCTCTTCTGCTACCCATTTGGCCACTTTTTTATTATCGCCAGTCAGCATCATGGGCTTTATGCCCAGGTCCTTTAATCTTTTTATAGCCTCTTTTGACTCCTCTCTTATTATGTCGGCAAGTGCTATGGCTCCAACAAGTTCATTATCAATTAAAACATATACTACAGTCTTACCCTGGGAAGAGACTCTTTCTATTTCTTCATTCTTTTTTATTTCTATATTATTATCTTTTAAATATCCGGGGCTTACTATCATAACTTTCTTTCCATTTATGACACCTTCCGCACCCCTGCCGGTAATAGATTTAAAATTTGATACCTTATATTTATCATTAGAAGCTTTGGCGATTGCTCTTGCTATAGGGTGAGAGGACTGAGATTCAATGGAGGCTGAATATTTCAGGATTTCATCTTTGTTTAGATTACCGGACAGGGGTGTGGTTTCAGTAACACCAAATTCACCTCTGGTAAGTGTCCCGGTTTTGTCAAATACAATCGCATCAATGTTCCTGGCTCTCTCAAATGCGGCCCTGTTCCTTATGAGGAGGCCCTTTCTTGCTGATAAGGCTGTAGATACTGCTACAACCAGAGGCACGGCAAGGCCCAGGGCATGTGGACAGGTAATTACCATTACAGTGACCGATCTCTCCAGGGAAAATACAAAATCTTTATTTATTAGAAACAGCCATATAACAAAAGTTATTACTCCTGCAGAAATACCTATAATAGTTAGCCAGAAGGCAGCTTTATCGGCAAGATCCTGGGTCCTTGATTTGCTCTTCTGCGCTTCTTCGACTAATTTTATTACTCCTGAAAGAAATGAATCTTTACCGGTTTTTTTCACCTCAACAGTCACCGAGCCTTCTCCGTTTACAGAACCACCAATTACCTGCATCCCTTTATTTTTGGCAATAGCTTTGGACTCGCCAGTTAGCATGGACTCATCTGCAGAAGTATCGCCTTTTAATATTACTCCGTCTGCAGGGAATTTTTCACCCGGTTTTACCAGGACCTTATCTCCTTTTTCCAGTTCTTCCAGCGCTACATCGGTGGTATTGTCACCTGAAGTAATCTTGTGGGCATCTTTAGGCATCAGTCTTGCAAGCTCATTTAAGGCACTCGATGCTCCCATAACAGATCTCATTTCTATCCAGTGGCCGAGAAGCATAACCACAATCAGAGTTGCAAGTTCCCAGAAAAAAATTTTACCTTCAAGACCAAAAACTACTGCGCTGCTGTAGATGTAGGCAACAGTTATGGCAAGACCTATTAAAGTCATCATCCCGGGCTGCTTTGATTTTAGCTCATTGTATAGACCTTTTAGAAAGGGCCATCCACCGTAGAAAAATATTATGGTGGATAACGCAAACAGAACATAACTGTCCCCTGGAAACTTTATGATTTCTTCAATATTTAAAAAACCCTGTATCAGGGGAGACAATAGAAGAACAGGTATGGTTATTATGATAGAAACTATAAAGCGTTTTCTAAAATCTGCTACCATATGTTTATGGTGATTATGCCCTTTGTGTTTTTTATGTTCTTCCATATTTAACTTTTAATTAATTCTCTTAAGTCAGATCTATAAATAGGTAATACCAGTTTTGGTGCCTTACATCACTATTTTAAAAAAAGATAAGCAGTTGATCAACTTATTATAATTTTAGATTCTTCAACCTCTAAGTATTCAGCAATTTTACTCAATTTAATATTAAGGTATTTAATGTCCTGTGGCTGGAGCAGCTCTTTATTAAATCCATTGATCGCATATTGTGAAAAGTCGAATAATATCCCATTTAATTTAGTATTTTTGCTTTCTGAAATAATGAGTATTGCTTCCAGGATAGAGGAAAGTATAGAAATCTGGTTTCTGGAAAAATTTATTAACTTGTAAAATGTAGAATAAATTATTTCTTCAAAATCTTTATTGTCCAGAATAAGCCTCAGTTTATTATCACTATTATAGAAATATAACTTACCGGTATAACTGTCACAGATTCTTGATAAAATATTTCCTAAATTCCTTATGCAGAGTATGGCTGTATTTGGGTCATTTATACCCGGGGATATCGCTCTTAATGCGATTTCCTCAAGTTTCTGCAGACTGAAATCAATATCCTGGGAGGTATTTCTATAGTTTCCAATTGAGACGTATTTTTTTATGCTGGATTCTATTTTCTCTTTCTTCTCTTTATCTTCACCTATGTTCCATATCAAAAAAATGGGTGTTGATTCGGTAACATAATCACCGACACGCTTGATTGTCTCGATTATTAAATCATTTTCAGTTGCTAATCTTATTAAGCTCCTTAAACTGAAAAGTTGTATATGGCCAGCCTCTGGAGCAAATATTTTATAACAATCTCCTTTTTGCATATCTATTATCCCATTAGAGACACCTGTCAGGACTTTGCCATTTTTCTCAATGTCTTCGATTTCTTTTATATTATTCTTTAGAGTATGAAAGATTTCATCGTTTAGTTCTTCAATAAGATTATTTACCTGGATTGAGACTGTAATATATTGTATAAACCTTATAAAATAACCAATACAAACCAGAGATAGCCCGATTCCGAATACGGCTGAAAATACAACTGTGCCGGGTCCGATTTCACGGATAAGAAGAAGCGAGACTATGGAATAAGTAAAGCCTGAAATAAAAATACCCAGCACAATCTGGGTTAACCTGTCAGAAATAATATTCTCTAGTGTCCTTGGCGAAAACTGTGAAGAATAGACCGAAAAAACAACCATAATAGTGGAAAAAGTTATGGCGGTCATTGTAAGAAGCGAAGTGGCAATTACACTTAGAATAGACCTTGCAAGTTCTACACTTGTAAGAAGAAATGATGGGAACAGTCTGTAAAATTGATCCTGAAAAATTGTATCGATCCGGGTGACTAATACCGCAGACACTATGGCACCGATAATAAAAAGACTGGGTAGGAACCAGATACTTTCTCTATAATGGATGATTAACTTTCTTAGCACCATTTTACCTGTTTTATTTCTTTGATATAGATTAATTGATATTATAAGGCAAATCTTATATAAGTTAAAAATATATCTGTAAAATTTAAGTAGGCTGAATTAAACAGCAAATTTTTATAATATTGTTATTAATCAAATTTCCGAATGAAGCTAATAAGCTTAATATAAAAAGATGTGGCAGAAAAATTTTTAAAATATATTCTGACTTATATTTCTTGATGTAATTTTAAGATTGGGTGATTACCGCAGATTCAACTGCTATCAAACCAGTATGAAACTGGAGGATGGCAATACCTATTCAAAAGTCCTGGAGACTCATCCTGAATTGAATAGCAATGGCATGTATAAAGTATTAATACTTATATGTTTTATTAGCGCCAGTTTTTATTCAGTTGTTTTATTCTGGTCTTTTTTATCTGTGTCTTTATCAGCACCAGCACCGTAATTTAGGTATTTTTTTGCAACAGGATCATTAAACCTCTTCCAGAGTATGGCACCAAATATTGTCCCAACAGGGAAAAGTACTACCATTGATACCACGAGTGCAGCTCTTCCTACAGGGATTGCCCAGCCTTTTCTTATATACAGGCCGACAAGGGCTGCAACATAAAGTGCTAAAAATATCCAGGGGCCACCGTCACCACTCAGAAATCCTATTCTTGGCAGCCCAATAGCTACCGGTCCTATGTGTAAGGTCTTATCGAGCAGGTTTCCCATATTAAATACCGAAAATGTTGTTATAGCTGCAAGGACAGATATTACCCAGAAATAGATCTTTGGGCCTTCTACGACTTTTTCTCCAGGGGTTTTTTCCTGTTTTGTTTGTTCGGTCATTGATTTTCCTCCTATTTTAATAAAGTTATTAATTTTACTGGTCTTC
>CAYOLB010000029.1:0-3396 GCA_964404675.1 uncultured Atribacterota bacterium
CTTTGCATAGGTTGCGATCAAATCAGCAAATTTGCCGCTAAAAATTTAATAGAACCTGATACAGTAATCAGTTTGTTGGGGGATACAATCAGGTTGCAACTTGTAAAAAACGAAGGGGCTTTTTTAAGCATGGGTTCATCACTACCAGATAAATGGCAGTTTTGGATTTTTACCATATCTGTCGCCTTAGCACTATTTATATTAGTAGTGTATTATATATTTTCAGAATCTCTGTCCAAATTATCTTCCCTGGGTCTTTCGCTGATAATAAGTGGTGGATTAGGTAATCTTATTGACCGAATTATCTATAAAGGATTAGTGATTGATTTCCTTAATTTTGGGATAGGAAATTTACGGACTGGAATTTTAAATATTGCTGATATGGCAATTACCTTTGGAGTAATCCTGCTACTCTATGCATTTTTGATAAACAAAAGAGATAGGAATGATTTAATTAATATTTCAGAATAAAATCAATTCCCTACCACTTTTAAAACTAGAAACATAGCTCAGATTTATGATTTAACCTCTGTATTTAAATGAAACATCTAGCTTGACCCTAAAAAACTTACTTCCATCTTCATTAATCTTTATATCAAGTTTTTTGACTTCCGCTATTCTAATATCCTGAATCGATTTAGAGGCTGTTTCCAGGGCAATTTTTGTTGCCTCCTCCCACGATTTCTCGCTGGTACCAATTATCTCAATAATTTTATAAACACTCTCCATTTTTAGACCTCCTCTTTTCCTTTTTTACATATTGCAAAAAGAAATATCGCACCCGCAGCAAATTGGGTGACTTTAAAAACCTCTAAAAGAGGTTTGATTTTTTCTTGTTGTTTTTCATGGTTAAATTAATTCTCTAAATCGTTATCTAATAGGACAAACACCATTAGCACATGACTCATCACCGGGATCAATCATTATCTCATCTTTCTCATATTTTGGAATTAGAGATGGAATAAAGTGTATCATTTCCTTTACTTTCTTTTCATATTCCTTTTTGCTAATCGCTTCATAAGGCATTTGAGCATAGAAACTATCATCCAGAGATACAAAGCTAACGGCAACTACATCATCCCAGTTATTCCATAACCATTCTTCAACCTCTTCCCATTCACCATTCTTTACATGTACAGTAATAGAAGTATTGTGGTCAGTATATTCTTTTTGAAACGCCCGGTAAGTTTCCAATTGTTCAATAGCTGAAACATCGTGCTTTGTCTTTCCTTCTGGGGCACTACAGGGGAAAGAAATGACCTTTGTCCGGCAATTTTCTTCAGTTTGTCCATTCTCCGGTCTTATATCATAACCTAGTTCCTCACACACCTTTAGCAATGGATCAGAGGCATTTATTCTCACCCTTCTAATAAAATAAGGAGAATGAGAATAGTGTACACCACTGGACACAGTAGGCAATTGGGAAAGAGTGCCTTCTGGTTTTACAGTGGTAACTAACAACGGTGGATTAACCCCTAATTTTTTTGCATAAGATTCAGCTTCTTTATGTGCAACATCTTTTAATTTTTTTCTTAATTTTGATTGTTCTTCATTTGAAATATTGGTAGCATTAACCATATCCTGCCACCCTGTAAGACTACATCCAACCAGTCTGTCTCTTTTTTGTTTAATGTCCCATTGATCTAATTCTAAATCCAGAAAAGTCATTCTAAATCCTGCTCGTACTGAAAGACGTTGGGCTTCAAACAAATCTTTTTCATTTAGCTTGCCATCTTCAACAAATGCCATAATATTTACTGTAGTCAAATTACACATCTGTTCTCTGTCCAGTAAAACTTCCATACAGGGGTTGGCACCTTCTAAATTAGGTCTCCTTTTTGCTGCTGCTTCCGCATTCATAAAACCCGGTTCTCCGCTATATCTCATCTGTTTAACATGCCAGGAAATTTGCTCCCTAGAAGGTTTAGAGGTATAATAAATGCTGTTATTACTCATTTCCCGAAAATCAATTTCTGTATTTTTCACCCATTTACCGCCAACCTGTTCATATAGATTATTCTTGGCATTTAAGATATCCTGGTCATCCGGGTCAAATAGTATCACTTCACTAGTCCGACGTACTCCCCCTACTACTACATTTTGTCCTATAATATTTGCAATATCCATACAATCTACAGGCTTTAATTTTTTATATTTCCCGAAACAATCATTTTTAATAACTTTATCAATCTTGCTAAACATCTTTTCTAAACTTTCATAACCAGAGGCAGTGCCTCCAAAAGTCTTTAATTTTTCTCCCTTGGGTCGCACATTATCATAGTTGAAGATAATTGTATTAATATCGCGATATTCCTTTTTAGATATTATACTCATATAGTAATCAAGTGATTGTACCCATCCTTCCTTACTATCTCCTACCACGATATGGGCAATATCCTTCTGAAAGGCAATACCAGTTAAATCTTCTCTTCTTTCTCGAGGAACTGGAGAATATGCTTCATGGATAATTTTTACATTTGTTCTAACTTTTGGCAATTTCTGTACATCAGATTTTAAAACCCTGACACCCACTCCAGAACCAATCATTAATAAATAAAAAAGTTCTTTAAAAATGCTAAATTTATCTAAAATAGTAAAGCTGCAGTTAAAATTAGCCATAGGATATTTTAAACTAACCCCTGTACCTCCAGTCCATAGTGTTCTGCCTGCCAGGAATTGTCTAAGATGAAAAACATTGTCATAAAGAGCTTCTGCTTCCCGCTGGCTTGTCAGTACTAAGTTGGAGTTAAATTCCACCGCTCTTCTCACTGTTTCCCACCAATATTCTCTTCTCTTTTCCAAAGGAAGCCACCTCGAATAAGTTCGGTAATAAACAAACTGTCCAAGCTGGGTGGGAAATGGGTTGGGAAGATGCTTGTATTTACTGATAAACTCATCGGTTAGTAATTTATGGTTCTTGTAAGCAATATCCCTTAATTTATCACGTTGTTCCCGATAGAGAATATAAGTCTTTGCAACTTCTTTCCTTTCGCTGTTCATCAACTCATTTTCAACTTGTTCCTGTATATCAGCCACAGTGACGCTTTCTAGGGAATTCTTTAAATCTTCCTCAATTTTTTGAGCAATAGAGGAAGCAAGTTCCTGATCTACTCCCTTAATAGTTTCTCGCATCGCCTGAGTAATAGCATTAATAATCTTATTTTGGTCAAAGTACTGGACAGTGTTATTACGTTTTATGACTTTTATCATTGGTATCCTTCCTCTCGCTTTCAATATATATTTGTAGAATATTTCTTGAGAGATTTTCATCTAATTTATTCTACTATATCTACATGTAGTAATAAAGTCTTTTAGTAAAAATATCTTTGTTTCAAATTTATTTTTAGATTGCTAATCATTTTATTATATCTGTTGTGCCATATATAGTACCATCAC
>CAYOLB010000030.1:0-3690 GCA_964404675.1 uncultured Atribacterota bacterium
GGTCTATCATTGAAAAATAACACCCTGGATAACTTGATAATAGCATAATCTGAACTATCAGGATAGTCAAACAACTTTCTTTATGCCAGAATAAGAATAGATGGCCAGAGGAACATTTGTGGTTTATAGGGTTTGTCCAAAGACAATTCGTTTGTCTTAGGTGACTCGATTTAAACTGCCGGATGTTCCACTTTTTATTTGACATCATTTATATTATAATTTAAACTAAATATGACACTAAGTGTAATAAATAGTTTATAAAGTGTTATTATTATGGAAAGAGCCGATATTTTAAATATATTACGTTCCGATAAAACTGTTTTTTCTTTTCAAGAATTACTTCTTACTTCAAAAGATAAAAATCCTAATCTATTAATCAGAAGATTGAATTATTATATTAAAAAAGGAGAGCTTTATTCTATCAGAAAAGGTTTATATGCCAAAGATAAAAGCTATAACAAATTTGAAGCAGTAAATAAAATCTATACTCCCTCATATATTAGTTTTGAGACTGTCTTAGGTAAGACAGGAATTATCTTCCAATATTATAGCCAGATTTTTATAGCTTCTTATTTAACCCGAGAGATAATCGCTGATGGACAAATATATTCTTATAGAAAAATTAAAGATTTTGTATTGACTGATAATACCGGGGTAGAACAAAAAGATAATTATGCCATTGCTACTCCTGAAAGAGCTTTTTTGGATGTTGTCTATTTAAACAAAAATTATCATTTTGATAATCTATCTATATTAGATTGGAATAGGATATTTGAGATTTTGCCCATATATTCAAATAAAAGAATGGAGAAAGATATCAAGTCTTTTCAAAAAATGCTATGAGAGCAAATATATCGATTCATAAAAATATCTTGCTTAGAATATTGAAGGATATTTATACTGATAATTCTCTTGGTCCTCTTTTAGGTTTTAAAGGGGGAACCGCTGCTTATTTTTTCTATGGGTTGGATCGGTTTTCTGTTGATCTTGATTTTGATTTACTAACGAAGGATAAAGAACAGGAAGTTTTTGATAAAATAGAAAAAATAGCAAGTGAATATGGACAGATTAAAGAGAAAATAAATAAAAGCCATACTTTATTAATAATTCTTTCTTATTCTGAGGAAGCACAAAATATTAAGTTTGAGATTAATAAAAGAAGTTTTAATTCACATTATGAAATAAAGAATTATTTAGGCATCTCTATGTTGGTTATGAGTAAAGAAGATATGCTTGCACATAAGTTGGTAGCAATGCTCGAAAGAGGTAAGATTGCTAATCGTGATGTTTTTGATATCCATTTTTTTCTGAAGTCCAATTGGGAGATAAATAAAGCAATTGTAGAAGATAGAACAAAAATGAGATTTTCTGAATATTTACAGAAGTGTATTAATTTTGTAGAAAATATTTCTAACCGCAGTATCCTTTTTGGCATAGGGGAATTAATAGATGAAAAGCAAAAAACCTGGATTAAGTTTAAATTAAAGCAGGATACAATATTTTTGCTCAAGCTGATGCTGGGAAATGAAGAAATTGAAAGTTAATAAATGATACAGGGAATGGTTGTTCGTTTCATAGTTTTCATAATAAGATGGAGAAATATCTGATAATACTTTTAATAAATTTGACAACCTATATCCTGACTTTTGCAGCAACAGCATTAAAAAAATCCGCTAGTCCCTATGTAGTAAGGCCTAGCGGGTTTGTGATATTACCAAAAGTTGTTGCTGATTCAGGGTTTTTTCGTGACTCCCAGTATTTTTTTTATCTCGCCTAATCTAAGGTACTTGCGGCTCAGATCCACGCCGAGTGTTTCGTTGATCGCCTTTGTGATCTCATCGGCATGGTCAAAGACATACCAGTTTTCTTCAAGGAGGCTTCCTGATGCCTTGTTTAGGCTTTCCACGATAGAAGGGATCGTGTATTGGTTGCCCAGACGTAGTGCCAACAGGCGCACAATGACCAGCGCAACAAAACAGATCAAAAAATGCGCCTGGATATGGTCATTGCGGGAAAGATAAACAGGACGGGCTGCAAGATCACTTTTGGTGACTTTGAAAGCCTCTTCGATCCGCCAGAGTCCGCGATAGATTTCCACGATCTCCTGGTCAGTTTTCTTCCACTCACTGGTGATAATAGCATAGTAACCGTCGAACTTTTCTTCCTCGCGTAACTTTTCCTCATCGAAGCAGGGTTTTTGTCTGGTGGTCAAAATCTCGCCTGTAGCAGGATCGAACACAAGGTTTTTCACGTATTTGGCCGCACCGTAGGAGATGGCCTTGTGGTATCTTGCAGGACTGTTGACCAGTTCCCGGGCTTTCAGAAGAGCCGCTTGGCGGTCAGCCTTTGCTTTAGCGTCATAGTCGGCGCTGTAGAAGATGACCTGCTTTTCGTCAATACGCACTTTGCTTCTGCCTCCCTTGGCATTGCTGATAGCAATTTCACGGGGATAGAGTCGGGACTTGATTTTGTAATCTTCGCCTAGCTTTCGGTACCCTGATTCGTCCAGGACGTAATCTTTCAGCTCCTTATTCGCCCCGCGTACCGTTTGCGAATAGACATACCCGTCACCCCGGGTGAGGCTAAAGGCAATGTTGTCTGCCGTGTTGACTCCCTTGTCTGCAACAACGATGGTGCGTCCGACCTGGTAGGCTTTTTTTACTTGGTCCAACATGGGCATCAATGTCTCACAGTCATTACTGTTACCTGGGAAAAGATCATAGGAGATCGGGATCCCTTTGGTATCCATGAGCAGGCCCATCTGCACGATCGGATCCGGCCGGTGTTCTTTGGAGACACCTTTTCTTTTCAGCTCATCTTGCCGGTCGGTTTCGAAGTAGTAATTGGTGACATCATAGTAGACCAGTTCGGTGCTTCTGCCAAATTTTTCTTTCATTTTTTTGTGCAGATGTAGCTGCAGACTCTCTTTAAAAGTGATGACCTGTGTCAGGCAGCGGTAGATGTCATCCAGTGAGAATTCCATATTTTCGAAATAGCGGTCTTTCTCCTGGTACGTTTTTTTCTTGGATGCGGGGGTGAGGATCCGGGAGAAAACCAGTAGCTTCATCATGTTGTTGGTATTAAATTCAGACTGAAACGATCGGGAGTGGTTGTAGAAGAAGATGTCCAGACCCAGTTCATAGTACAGCTTGGAAAGAGCAGCATAGCCCATATTTTTCCGGTTGGTCTGGTCCGCTGTCAAGGTCTCTTTCGGATCGAGGCTGAGTGTGACCGGCTCTATTTCCAAAGCGGCTTTTTGATTCATTTCTGCCACAACCCCTCTGAAATAGGCAACAGGATCTAGGTAGTGCTTTGTAAGCTCGTCAAGATAGCCAAGTGATTTGACTGTTTTGTGTCTGACTTTTTTGGTTACCGGGTCTCGGTAGCCCTGAACAATGGACAGATATTTGCGGCCCTTATTGTGGCCGATCTGTAGATACATATGATCACCTCCAGTTTACGTATATTGTATCATAATTAACAACAAAAAGCAACGTATATTATCTTAAAACTTGACAAAAAAACTCCCTGCAAACAGCAGTTTGCAAGGAGTTATACAATTTGACCTTATTGAATTACTGCAAAACTAGGGAATATTTTTTAAACAATAAGCCTCTTTTATGGGCTTCTTAAAACCACCCGCTATGTGGGTGCGTTATTAACTGGAATTTTTATTAAATTTTGAGAAAT